>NZ_MTBE01000010.1:0-95694 GCF_002916785.1 Diaphorobacter sp. LR2014-1
TCCGGCACGGCCTGGAACAGATCGGCCTCCAGCCCGTAGTCGGCCACCGCAAAGATCGGCGCCTCCGGGTCTTTGTTGATCGCCACGATCACCTTGCTGTCCTTCATCCCTGCCAGGTGCTGGATGGCCCCCGAGATCCCCGCCGCGATGTACAGCTGCGGCGCAACGATCTTGCCCGTTTGCCCCACCTGCAGGTCGTTCGGGGCGTAGCCCGCGTCCACCGCTGCGCGGCTGGCGCCAATGGCCGCGCCCAGCTTGTCCGCCAGCGGGGTCATGACTTCGTTGAACTTCTCGCTGCTGCCCAGCGCCCGGCCGCCCGAGACGATGATCTTGGCGGCGGTGAGCTCGGGGCGGTCGCTCTTGGTGACTTCGCGTCCTGCAAAGCTGCTCTTGCCGGCGTCGGCCACGGCGGCGGTGGTTTCCACCGCGGCGCTGCCACCCGTGGCGGGCGCCGCGTCAAAGCCGGTGCCGCGCACGGTGATGACCTTGACGCTGTCCGCGCTTTGCACGGTGGCGATGGCGTTGCCCGCGTAGATGGGGCGCTCGAAGGTGTCGGCGGAGATCACTTTGGTGATGTCGCTGATCTGCGCCACGTCCAGCTTGGCGGCCACGCGCGGGGCGACGTTCTTGCCGCTGGCGGTGGCCGGGAACAGGATGTGGCTGTAGTTGCCGGCAATCTGCAGCACCTGGGCGGCCAGGTTCTCGGCCAGGCCGTCCTTCAGGCTGGCGCCGTCGGCGTGCAGGACTTTGGCGACGCCTGCGATTTGGGAGGCGGCCTGGGCGGCGGCCTGCGCGCCTTCACCGGCTACGAGCACGTGCACGTCGCCCCCGCAGGCGAGTGCGGCGGTGACGGTGTTCAGGGTGGCGGCCTTGAGGCTGGCGTTGTCGTGTTCTGCAATGACGAGTACGGTCATGTTGTTTCTCCTGTCCTGCCTTTAGATGACCTTGGCTTCGTTCTTGAGCTTGTCCACCAGCGTGGCGACGTCGGGCACTTTCACGCCGGCGCCGCGCTTCGGGGGTTCGGCCACCTTGAGGGTCTTGAGGCGCGGGGCCACGTCCACGCCGAGGTCTTCGGGCTTGATGGTGTCCAGCGGCTTTTTCTTGGCCTTCATGATGTTGGGCAGCGTGACGTAGCGCGGCTCGTTCAGGCGCAGGTCGGTGGTGATGACGGCCGGGGTGGTCAGTTGCAGGGTTTCCAGGCCGCCGTCGACTTCGCGTGTGACGCTCACTTTGTCGCCGGCGACTTCGACTTTGCTGGCGAAGGTGGCCTGGGGCAGGTCGGCCAGGGCCGCCAGCATCTGGCCGGTCTGGTTGGCGTCGTCGTCGATGGCTTGCTTGCCCAGGATGATCAGGCCCGGTTGCTCTTTGTCCACCAGGGCCTTGAGCAGCTTGGCCACGGCCAGGGGTTGCAGCTCGGCATCGGTTTCCACCAGGATGCCGCGGTCGGCGCCAATGGCCATCGCCGTGCGCAGCGTTTCCTGGCATTGCGCCACGCCGCAGCTCACCGCGATCACTTCCGTGGCCACGCCTTTTTCTTTGAGCCGCACCGCCTCTTCCACGGCGATTTCGTCAAAGGGGTTCATGCTCATCTTCACGTTCGCGATGTCTACGCCCGTGCCGTCCGACTTCACCCGGACCTTCACGTTGTAGTCCACCACGCGCTTGACGGGGACCAAAACCTTCATTGCTGCGGCTCCTTCAATAGTTGATTGCTTGACGTTTACGTAAACCGGTCCATTCTATTGCGCACTGCAGCATTTCCGTCATGGAAACATGGTGCACAAGGCAAAAACGAACGATCGTGCTTTTTGATGATTATGCCAGTGCATTCATGGCAGGTCGAGGCCTACACCGGTGGCAATGCCGCCGGCGCGACTCCGTCTTGCCCCGGCGTCGAAGCCACGACATGCACCACGCGCTGCGGCTGTGCGATCTCGATACCCGCTGTGCGCAAGCCTTCCAGCACCGCGAGGTTGACGGCAGACCGCACGCTGGCAGTGCCGGCAGCCGGATCATTGATCCAGTAATTGAGGTTGAACACCAACCCGTCGGGCATGAAATCGAGCAAGAAGGCTACGGGCGCCGGGTCGCCCAGCACGCGCGCTTGCGCACTCGCCGCAGCACACAGGATCTGCTGCACCTTCGCGGCATCACTGCCGTAGGCGACGGTGATATTGGTCGTGAGGTTGAATTTGCGGTCGGACGCGGTCAGGTTTTCCACGCGCTGGGTGATCAGGCTTTCGTTGGGCACGATGGACTCGCGCCCGTTGCCCGCGCGGATCAACGTGTAGCGCGTCTTGATGTCCGTGATGCGGCCCTCGAAACCATCCACGCGCACGTTGTCCCCGATGCGCAGCGAGCGTTCCAGCAGAATCACGAAGCCGCTGACGTAATTGGCCGCCAGCTTCTGCAGGCCAAAGCCCAGGCCCACGCCCAGCGCACCGCCCAGAACCGACAGCGCGGTGAGGTCCACCCCCACAGCGGCCAGCGCCAGCAGCAACCCCACGAACAGCAGCAGCGCCCGCGTGGCATTCACCGCCACCTTGCGCATGGACAGGTCGGCCACCGCATGGTCGAGCACGCGCCGCTCGAAAGTCGACGCCGCCCACAGCGCAGCCACCAGCACCAGGACCGCGGACAGGCCGCCTTGCAGCAGCGCCAGCAGGCTGACGCTGGACTTGCCGAACGCGATGCGGATGTCGTCCAGTTCCTGCAGCACGCGCGGCAGCAGCCCGGCGATCCACAAGGCGGCCACGCCCCAGGCCAGCCAGGAGAGCACGCGCTCCATCAGGCGCATCAGGCCTGAACGCGGAAACGCCATGGCCAGCACGCGTGCCACGAAGCGGATCAGCACCAGCGACGTGAACACCGGCACCGCCAGGCGCAGCAGGAAAACCGCCTGGTAATGCTCCACCACCACGCGCGCCGCATACACCAGTGCCAGCACCACCGCAGGAAACATCAACCCGTCCACGATGCGGCGGCCGAACCAGACCGACTCCGGCGGCTGTCCTCGACCGGCCCGCCGGCTCAGCACATAAGCGAGTGCCACGCTACCGGCCAGCACCGCCAGTTCCAGCCACAGGCTGGACAGCCGGAAGTCGGCCGCCAGCCGTTCCCACCATTCCATCAGCGCGGCGCTCCTCGGCTCAGGCCTTATCAGCAGCCGGCTTCCAGGCCGGCTGACGCTTCTCTGCAAAGGCGCGCGCACCTTCTTGCGCGGCCTCGTCCATCATGTTGGTGGCCATGGTCTGGCCCGCCAGTTGGTACGCCGCGTCCAGGCCCAGTTCGCGTTGCTGGTACACCAGCGCCTTGCCCATGGCCACGGCCACGCGGGGTTTCTGCAGAATGGACTGCACCAGCGACTCCACCTCGGCGTCCAGCGACTCGGGCGCCACCACGCGGTTGACCAGCCCCTGGTCCAACGCGGTGCGCGCGTCAATGAAGTCCCCGGTGAGCAGCATCTCCATGGCCCGCTTGGCCGGCACGTTGCGCACCAATGGCACGCTGGGCGTGGCGCAGAACAGGCCATAGTGGATGCCGCTGGTCGCAAAAGTCGCGTTTTCGCTGGCAACGGCCAGGTCGCACTGGGCCACCAACTGACAGCCCGCCGCCGTGGCCATGCCGTGCACACGCGCAATCACCGGTACGGGCAGCTTGTGAATGCTCAGCATCATGCGGCTGCACTGGGCGAACAGGCGCTGGTACCACGCCAAGTCCGGGTTGGCCGCCATATCCTTGAGGTTGTGGCCCGCACAGAAGGCCTTGCCAGCCGCGGCGAGCACCACCACGCGCACGCTGTCGTCGCGCGCAACATCGTCCAGTGCCTGCTGCAGTGCTGCCAGCATCTCGTGGCCGAGGGCGTTGAAGCGCGGCGCGTCATCCAGCGTGAGGGTGACCACGCCGCGATCGTCGCGCTGCACACGCAGTGGGCCGCCACCGGCCGCCGTGGAGGGGGAGGAAGTCATGGCGAAGTCTCCTGAGTACGAATACCGCGCGGCGCGCGCGGGGAAGAATCAAAGGTCTGCCAACACGCGCACATGGGCTTCCACGCTGCGCGCCAGAGGCCCCATCATGTAGCCGCCCTCCAGGCACGACACGATGCGGCCGCGGGCAAAGCGCCGGGCCACATCCTTGACGCGCATGGTGATCCAGGCGTAGTCCTGTTCGTTGAGGCCGAGCTGGCCCATGTCGTCCTCGCGGTGCGCATCAAAGCCCGCACTCACGAAGATCATCTCGGGCTTGAACGATTCCAGCCGCGGCATCCAAACCATGTCCACGATGTCGCGCACCTCCATGCCCTTGGTGTAGGCGGGAACGGGCACGTTGAGCATGTTGGACGCCGGCTCCTGGTCCCCGCAGTACGGGTAGAACGGATGCTGGAAGATGCTCACCATGAGCGCGCGCGGGTCGCCGGCCAGGATGTCCTCCGTGCCGTTGCCGTGGTGCACATCGAAGTCCACCACCGCCACGCGCTTCAGGTTGTAGCGCTGCAGCGCGTACTTGGCGGCGATGGCCACGTTGTTGAAGAAGCAAAAGCCCATGGCCTTGGTGCGCGTGGCGTGGTGGCCCGGCGGTCGCACGCTGCAAAAGGCGTTCTCGATCTCTCCGGCCATCACCGCGTCGGTGGCGGCCAGTGCGGCGCCCGCGGCGCGCAGCGCGGCCGTCCAGGTGTGGCGGTTCATCGAGGTGTCCGTGTCCACCTGCACATAGGGCGGTCCGCCCGCGGCCTCTTCCTCGATCAGACGGTCGGACAGGCCGCGCAGCGCAGCCATGTGCATGCGGTCGTGGGCCAGCTCGATGTCGGCCAGTGAGGCCAGCGGTACCTCACAATGCTGCAAGGCATCGGCCACGCCGGTCACCAGCAGCCGATCCTCGATGGCGTCCAGCCGCGCCGGGCATTCGGGGTGTCCTGGGCCCATCTCGTGCTTCCAGCAGTCACGGTGGGTGTAATAGCCCGTCTTGCTCACAGTCATTCCCCGGTGTCTCAATCGTTTTCGGATAACGTCACGCCATGCATGCACAGCAGAAGATCAAGTCGCTTGTGGATCAGCTTAACACGGTGATCGTGGGCAAAACCGCGCAGGTACAGGACTGCGTGGCCTGCCTGCTGGCCGGCGGGCACCTGCTCATCGAGGACGTGCCGGGCGTTGGCAAGACCACGCTGGCCCATGCGCTGGCACGCACCTTCGGCCTGCAGTTCGCGCGTGTGCAGTTCACGGCCGACCTGATGCCCAGCGACCTCACCGGCGTGTCGGTGTACGAGCGTGGCAAGGAGGCCTTCGTGTTCCACCCCGGGCCGGTGTTCGCCCAGGTGCTGCTGGCCGACGAGATCAACCGCGCCAGCCCCAAGACGCAAAGCGCGCTGCTGGAGGCCATGGAGGAAAAGCAGGTGTCGGTGGAAGGCGAGACGCGCGCCCTGCCCCACCCGTTCTTCGTGATCGCCACGCAGAACCCGCACGACCAGCTGGGCACCTTCGCATTGCCCGAGAGCCAGCTCGACCGCTTCCTCATGCGCATCTCGCTGGGCTATCCCGACCGTGGCGCCGAGCGCCTGCTGCTGGCCGGCAGCGACCGCCGCGACATGCTGGACGGCCTGCTGCCGCTGCTGTCGCTGGACGATCTGGCCGCGCTGCAGCACCAGGTGCTGGCCGTGCACACGGCCGAGCCGCTGCTCAACTATGTGCAGGATCTCATCGCCGCCACGCGCTCGGGCCGCTGGTTCCTCCAGGGCCTGTCGCCGCGCGCGGGCATCGCGCTGATGCGGGCGGCCAAGGCCCAGGCGCTCATCGAGGGGCGCGACTACGTGGCGCCGGACGATGTGCAGGCCATCCTGCCGCAGACCATTGCCCACCGCCTGGTGCCGGTGGGCGACGCCGGCCGCGGCGCCGTGGAGCAGGTGCGCGCCATGGTCGAGTCCGTTCCCCTGCCCTGACGCCATGCCCGCAGCATTCGAGCAGGCCGCACCGCCCGGTGCCGCGGCCCCGCGGCAGATGCCCTGGCGTGCCGTGGCCGCGCGCTGGCAGCGCTGGTGGCTGGCGCGCCTGCGGCGCACCGACACGCTCACGCTCACGCAGGGCAACATCTACATCCTGCCCACAGGCGCAGGATGGATGCTGGCCCTCACGCTGCTGGTGCTACTGGTGGCGTCCATCAACTTCCAACTCAACCTGGGCTACCTGCTCACCTTTCTGCTCGCCGGCAGCGTGGTGGTGGGCGTGCACCTGTGCCACGCCACACTGCGCGGACTCACGCTGCACCTGGTGCCGCCGCAGCCGCAGTTCCTCGGTGCTGGCGCGCTGCTGCAGGTACAGCTGCACAACCCGCGGCGCGCCACGCGCCATGGCATCGCGTTGGCGGTGCGCGGCGGCCAGGCCGCGGAATGGGCCTGGACCGACGTGCCCGCCGAAGGCTCCGCCACCGTGCGGGTGGCGTTCCTGCCCGCGCGGCGCGGGCTGCAGGACGTGCCCGTGCTGATGGCGGAAACCCGCTACCCGCTGGGCACGTTCCGCGTGTGGACGCTGTGGCAGCCCGCCGCGCAGCTGCTGGTCTACCCGCGCCCGGAGGTGGGCGCCCCTGCGCTGCCCGCCGGCGAGCCGCGCTCGGGCAGCGGCGGCCAGGCACCGGCGCGCGGCATCGGGGAATTCGATGGCGTGCGCGCGTACCGGCGGGGTGACCCACTCAAGCTGGTGGTCTGGAAGAAAGCCGCCAAGTCGCTTGCCACCGGCACCGACGACCTGGTGAGCCGCGACACCCAGCAGGCGCAGCACCACGAACTCTGGCTGGACGGCGCTGCCACCGGCCTGCAGGACCCGGAGGCCCGCGTCTCGCGCCTCACGGCCTGGGTGCTGCAGGCCGACCGGCTGGGCGTGGAATACGGCCTGCGCCTGCCCGGCCAGCAGATTGCACCGGACAGCGGCGCCGCACACCGCCACCGCTGCCTGGAGGCACTGGCGCTGTGCTGATTCTGTGTTTGACATGAAAAAAGCACCTAGCCCACTACCAACAAGCGCGACCAGCTATTCATTCAATAGCAGACCCTATCGACGCGCGGGAGCCTCGACGTGAATCTGGCCCAGCGGCTTTCGCATCTGCCGCGCGAAGCGCGCGACACCCTGTTCCTGCTGGCGGTGGTGGCCTGTTGCGTGGCGCCGCTGGCCGCATACCTGCCGCTGTGGACCAGCGCGCTGACCGCCGCGCTGCTGGGCTGGCGCGGCTGGCTGGCCGTGGGCGCGCGTGCCCTGCCGGGGCGCTGGGTGATTGGCGCACTGCTTGCGGCGGCCGTGGCGCTCACGCTGCTGTCGCACCGCACCATCGTCGGGCGCGACGCGGGCGTGACGCTGATCGTGGTGCTGCTGGCGCTCAAGACCCTGGAGCTGCGCGCGCGGCGCGATGCCATGGTGGTGTTCTTCCTCGGCTTCTTTACGCTGCTGGCCAACTTCTTCTTCTCGCAGTCGCTGCCCACGGCCGCCGCCCTGCTGGTGGCGCTGCTCGGGCTGCTCACCGCGCTGGTCAACGCCCACATGCCGGTGGGGCGGCCGCCGCTGGCGGCCTCCATGCGCACCGCCGCGCGCATGGCGCTGCTGGGCGCGCCCATCATGGTGGCGCTGTTCCTGCTGTTTCCGCGCATGGCACCGCTGTGGGGCGTGCCGGACGATGCGCGCTCGGGGCGCAGCGGCCTGTCGGGGGAGATGTCCATCGGCAGCATGGCGTCGCTGGTGCTGGACGACAGCGTGGCGCTGCGCGTGCGCTTTGACACGCCGGGCGGAGCCCCACCGCCGCAAAGCAGCCTGTACTTTCGCGGCCCGGTGCTCACGGCCTTCAACGGGCGTGACTGGTATGCGCTGTCGCAGCCCGAGGCGCGCGGCATCACCTGGGCCTACCCCACGCCGGCCAACCTGCAAATGCAGGGTGAGTCCGTGCGCTACGAGGTCACGCTGGAGCCCAGCCGCCGCCCCTGGCTGCTGACGCTGGACGCCGTGCAGGAGCGGCCCGAACTCCCACAGGGCACTGGCGCGATGATGTCGCCCGAACTGCTGTGGTCCGCCAGCCGGCCCATCTCCAGCGTGCTGCGCTACCGCGCCGAAAGCCACCTGCGCTTCACCCACGGCCCCACGCGGCGCACCTCCCTGTTGAACGGCTACGTGGAACTGCCCGCGGAGATGAACCCCCGCACCCTGGCCCTGGCCGAACAGATGCAGGCCGACCCCGCGATCGCGGCGCGCGTGGCCGCCAGCGGGGCACAGGCCTACATCGACGCCGCGCTGGCACGGCTGCGCACGGGCGGCTACACCTACACGCTGGAGCCCGGCGTGTACGGGGAGCACACGGCCGACGAGTTCTGGTTCGACCGCAAGGAAGGCTTTTGCGAGCACATCGCCTCGGCCTTCGTGGTGCTGATGCGCGCGCTGCACGTGCCATCGCGCATCGTCACGGGCTACCAGGGGGGCGAGCTCAACGGTATCGACGGCTACTGGACCGTGCGCCAAAGCGACGCACACGCCTGGGCCGAGGTCTGGCTGGAGGGCCGCGGCTGGGTGCGCGTGGACCCCACGGGGGCCGTGTCGCCGGGGCGCATCGGCCAGTTCCAGCGATTGCAGGCGCCACGCGGCGTGTTGGGCACCGCGATGGATGCAGTCGTCAACCCTTCGCTGGTACGCCGTCTGCGGTCGGTGTGGGAGGCCGTGAACAACGGCTGGAACCAATGGGTGCTGAACTACACCCAGGGGCGCCAGCTCGATTTGCTCAAGTCGCTGGGCATGCAGTCGCCCAGTTGGCAGGACCTGGTGCGCCTGCTGGGCCTGCTGGCCGCGCTGGCCGCCGCCGCGGGCGCAGGCTGGGCCCTGTGGGAGCGCAGCCGCCAGGACCCCTGGCAGCGCCTGCTGCTGCAGGCCCGCCAGCGACTGGCACGCGCCGGCCTGCCGCTGCCACCCCACCTGCCGCCACGCACCATGGCCGCGCGTGCGCGCGCCGAACTGGGCGCCCCCGCCGAAGCCGCCGCGCAGTGGCTGCTGCGCGTGGAGCAGGCCCGCTACGCCCCCGAACCCCGCGCCCTGCTGGCCGACCTGCAGCGCGAATTGCGCCGCCTGCCCTGGCCCACCGCGCAGAATCCACGCCCCTCTGCCCCATGATCCGCACCCTTGCAAAAGCTACTTTTTTCATAGCTGTCAGCGCTTTACCCATAAGCGCTTTAGCCCAAAATCATTCTAAAAAGACAGCCACCAAGACGGCGGCCATCTACCACTATGCGCAACGTGCGCAGGCCATGCAATTCGCCGACGATCTGGCAGAGCGGCGCGGGCTGGACCGCGAATGGGTGCGCCAGGCGATCGGGCAAGCGCGGCTGCTGCCCCAGGTGCCGCGCCTGGTGCTGCCGCCCGCGCGGGGTACGCCCAAGAACTGGGCGGCCTACCGTGCGCGCTTCGTGGAGCCCACGCGCATCCGCGCGGGCCTGCGCTTCTGGCAGGACAACGCCGAAGCGCTGGCACGCGCTGAAACGCAATACGGCGTGCCCGCCGAGATCATCGTGGGCATCATCGGCGTGGAGACACTCTACGGCCAGCACATGGGCAACCTGCGGGTGATCGACGCGCTGGCCACGCTGGCCTTCGACTTTCCCGACGCACACCCGCGCGCGGCCGAGCGGCGCGCGTTCTTCCAGCGCGAGCTGGAGCAGTTTCTGACCCTCATGGACCGCACGGGCATCGACCCGCACACCCCGCGCGGCAGCTACGCGGGCGCCATGGGTCTGGGGCAGTTCATGCCGTCGAGCTGGTCGCGCTACGCGGTGGATTTCGACGGCGACGGCCGCATCGACCTGTGGCGCAGCGCGCAGGACGCCATCGGCTCCGTGGCCAACTACTTCGTGGGCCACGGCTGGCAGAGCGGCATGCCCACGCACTACGCAGTGGCGTTCGACGCGGCCACGCTGCAGTTGGACGCGCTGCTGGCGCCGGACATCCTGCCCACTTTCAGCGTCGCCAGCATGGCGGCCCAAGGGGCGCACGTGCAGAGCGAAGGCGCGCAGCACACGGGTCCATTAGCGCTGGTGGAACTGCAGAATGGCGCTGAGGCGCCCAGCTACGTGGCCGGCACCGAGAACTTCTATGCGATCACGCGCTACAACTGGTCGAGCTACTACGCCATGGCGGTGATTGAGCTGGGCCGTGAAATCGCAACGGCGCGTGCCACGCCACGGTAGCGGCGCACCCGTCTCATGCGGGCGTCCCTCGGGCATGCGCCTGGCAAGTCTGCACGAAGGCTGCCAGCGTGGGCGATTGCCTATGCCCCGCGCGCTGGAGCAGCGAAAAATGGCGCCACATGCGCGGCAGCAGGGTAGACAGCAGCACCAGTTCGCCGGCATCAAGCAGCGGCTGCACCAACACGCGCGACAGGCAGCTGATGCCCAGCCCTTGGGCCACGCAGCGCGCGATCGCCTCAGAACTGCCTAGCGTAGCGGCTGAGGGCAGCTGGTGCAGACGCGGCAGCAAAGCGTGCTCCACCATCTCGCGCGTACCTGACCCCTGCTCGCGCAGCAGCCAGCGCGCACTGCGTAATGCGGCCGCGCCCAGCGGCCGGGCTTGAGCTGCCTTCACCAACGGGTCGTGTGGTGCGGAGACGATGACCAGCTCGTCACGCTGCCAAGGCTGGACCTGCAGCCCCGGCCAGTGGCTGGCGCCCTCGATCAGCCCCAGGTCGGCCTCCAGCGCCTGCACGGCGTGTGCCACCTCGCGCGTGTTGCCGATCTGCAGGTCCACGCTCACCTGTGGGTGGCTGCGCGCAAAGGCGGCCAGTACGCGGGGCAGCGCATAGCTGCCGATGGTGGTGCTGGCCGCCACGCGCAGGCGTACCGGCAGGACCGCACTCTGCGCGCCAAAGGCCTGCTCGATGGTGTGCGCCTGCGCCAACAGCTCCAGCGCCTGCGGCAGCAGTGCACGTCCCGCATCGTTGAGCACCAGGCTGCGGCCCGCGCGCTCAAACAGCGGCGCGCCCAGGCAATGCTCCAGCTGCTGCAGCGCCGCGCTGGTGGCCGACTGCGACAGCGCCACCACGTGTGCCGCAGCCACCGTGGAGCCGCTTTGCGCCACGGCGCTGAATATCTCGAGCTGGCGCAAGGTGATATGCAGCATAAGACGAACCAGTTTTCCAGGTAGATTTTACAAAAAGTATTTGTTATACAAATATAACTAATATTTCTAAAGTGGGCGCCTGCCGTAAGGACCTTTTACCAGCGGCCGCTGTCATGCCCCTTGCTCCGCTTACCCTCGCCTCCTTCACTACCGAGCCAGTCCGCTGGCTGCCAGGGCTGCTGCTGAGCGGCGCCATCGCGGCGGGCGCGCTGCACCTGGCCGGTCAACCGTTTTTTGTAGGGCATGGCCTGAGTACCCTGACGCTCGCGATCGTGTTCGGGCTGCTGCTAGGCAACACCCTATACCCACGCCTGGCACAGACCTGTGCGCCCGGCGTGGGCTTGGCCAAACAGCAGCTGCTGCGCACAGGCATCGTGTTGTACGGCCTGCGTCTGACCTTCCAGGACATCGCCCACATGGGCTGGGGTGGCGTTGCCGTCGACGCCCTGGCGCTGGCCAGCACCTTTGGGCTGGCCTGCTGGCTGGGCCAGCGGGTGCTGGGGCTGGACCGGCGCACCACGCTGCTCATCGGTGCAGGCAGCTCCATTTGCGGTGCGGCGGCGGTGCTGGCCACAGCCCCCGTGGCCAGGGGACGCCCCCAGGATGTTGCCGTGGCTGTGGCCACCGTTGTGGTGTTCGGCACGGTGGGCATGTTCCTGTATCCCGCGCTCTACCGGTGGAACGCCGCCGGGGGCTGGATCGGCATGGATGCGCAGCAGTACGGCCTGTATGTGGGCGCCACAGTACATGAGGTGGCTCAGGTGGTGGCCGCCGGCACAGCCATCGGCTCCCATGCCGCCAGCACCGCCGTTATCGCGAAGATGGTGCGCGTGATGATGCTGGCGCCCTTCCTGCTCATCCTGTCATTCCTCCTGTTGCGTGCTCAACAGGCTTCGGACGCGAGCCGGGGGGAGACAGGCAGCCCGGGCGCCATCACCATCCCGTGGTTTGCGCTGGGCTTCGTAGCCATGGCAGGCGTGAACTCGCTGGACATGCTGCCTCCGGCATTGGTACAGGCCGGTGTGCGACTCGACGACCTGCTGCTGGCCGTGGCCATGGCGGCCCTGGGGCTCACCACGCATGTGCATGCCGTGCGCGCCGCGGGCCTCAAGCCACTGCTGCTGGCCGCTGCACTGTTTGCCTGGCTGCTGGTTGCGGGGTTGCTGCTGAGCCGTTATCTACCCGCGTGGCTGTGATCAAAGCCGCTGCATCTGGCAGGTGCTGGGCATTTGCGCCTTGTCCGCCGCGATCTGCCGTACCACGCGAAAGCCGTAGCCTGAACCCTCCACATCGAACTTCACACCCGGCGCGCCCTGGCGGTCCATGACGCCTATGACCAGCGATTGTTGGAACTGATGGTCTTGCGCGCGCATGGCGCCTGCCTGGCCGTACAGGCGCACACTGGCATGCTCCAGCGCGCGCGCCACGGCCAACGGATCGTCACTGCCCGCCTGCTGCAGGGCCTGCGCAAGCGCTTCGACCATGAGCTGCATGCGCATGTGCACATAGTCGTCCTGCGGGCTGGGAAAGCGCTCGCGGAAGGCACGGTAGAAGGTCTCGCTGCCCTGCGTGGGCAGATTGGGCAGCCAGTCGGCCACGGCCACCACCTTTCCCACGCCCGCATCGCCCAGGGCCGCAGGCGCGCCGAGCGCGTTGCCGTAGAAGGTATAGAACATGCCGTCGTAGCCCACCTCCCGCGCAGCCTTGACCAGCAGCGTGAGGTCATTGCCCCAATTGCCCGTGATGACGGCTTGCGCGCCGCTGGCCTTGATCTTCACGGCGTAGGGCGCGAAGTCCTTCACGCGGCCCACGGCGTGCAGCTCGTCGCCGACGATGGCGACATCGGGCCGTTGCGCGGCCAGCTGGCGCCGGGCTTCGCGCAGCACGGCCTGGCCGAAGCTGTAGTCCTGCCCGATGAGGTAGGCGCGCTGCAGGGCCTTGTCCTCGCGGATCACCTCCATGAGCGCTGCCATGCGCATGTCGGCATGCGCGTCGAAGCGAAAGTGCCAGAAGCTGCACTTCTCGTTCGTGAGGGCGGGGTCCACGGCCGAGTAGTTCAGGAACACCACACGCTTGCCGGGCTCGCGCTGGTTGTGCTTGTTGATCGCGTCGATGAGCGCAGCGGCCGTGGCCGATGAGTTGCCCTGCATGACGAAACGCGCGCCGCCGTCAATGGCGGCGCGCAGCGCGGACAGCGCCTCTTCGTTGGTGCCCTTGCTGTCGTAGCGCACCAGCATCAGCGGCCGCGCCCCGCCCGCCGCAGGGGGCAGTGCCACGCCGCCGCGCGCGTTCACACGTTCCATGGCCCAGGCGATGTTGCGGAACACCGCCTCGCCGGTATTGGCAAAGCTGCCGGACAGGCTCTCGATCAGCGCCACGCGGATCGGCGCGCCCTGGGGCGGCGCCGCCGCACCGGCCAGCGGCGCCGCAACGCCCAGCAGGGAGGACAGAGCCAACGCACAGGCGCGCAGAACATGGCGGCGGGGCAGGATCATCATGGCAACGGGCACAAGCAGGAAAAGATGGCAGCGCAGCGGCGCGCTGGCTCACGAAGAATGGAATTCACTGGGCCATGAGCTGCTGGATGCCCGGCGGCGCAGCGCCGTCGGATGCGCCGTCAGGTGCACCGTCGGATGCGCCGGCCGGCTGCGATTCTGGCGCTGGCTGAGGCGCTTGCGCGGACGCCTGCGTGCGCGGCTGCTCCCCGGCGGGAACCATGGGCGCAGGGGTGCTGGACTCTGCAGCCGGGCTGGCGGTGGCGGCTGCAGCAGCGGCGGGCGGCTGCGCCGCAACGGTCGCGGCGACCGCAGCGTGCGGCACGGCTTCGCGCTCGTGCAGGGCTGGCTTGGCCGCCACCGTCGGCGCTGCCGGCACCACGGGCGCCGCGCGCACGAACTGCTCGAAGAGCTGGAAGAACCGCTCGTAGAACTGCGGATCGGCGATGGTCTCGCTGCCCACCTTCACCAGCGTGTCGTCGATCGCCGTGACGGGCAGCGACACCGAGCCGATGCCACCGACGCCAAGCGACGCCGAGTTGTTGATCTTCTTGATCACGTAGCGGTCCTGCAGCGCGCTGGCAAAGGCCGACGTACGCACGTCGCCCTGCCCTTCGGATGCGCAGACCACGCGCATCTCCACGACGTAGTGCACGTCGGTGTGGGGCTGGTAGTACTTGCGGCCCGCCACCGTGTCGCTGGAGGCCACGTGCACCATGTAGCCCTGGCTCAGCAGCGCCCGCCGGGCCGCCTCGCAGGTGCTGGCCTGCGGCGCCGCCATGTGGCGCGTGTGCATGCCGGCGGTATCGAAGTCGTTGGGCGAGAACTGCAGGTTGCGGTCCAGGCCGGGCATGGTGTCGGGAATGTGGGCGCAACCAGCCAGCAGGGCACAGGCCACCAGGCCCAACCGGCAGCCCAGGGAAGCGAAGGGGGAAAGGCGTGGGAATCGAGACACGGGCATCAGCTAGAAAAATCTGCAGCAGGGCCGCATTGTGAAGCCTGAGCGATGCCCCTCCCGCGCGCGCTCGTTGTAACCCATTGCAAGGCGACGTTCCATCCGCGCGGTGGGGCACTCTTGAAAAACACCGCACGCAAACACATGTGCGGTCCATGCGGCCGACCCGTGCCGCGTCTGACCCAGGAGCCACCGACATGATTTTCGCCCCCGTGATCCGCCACGCCACCTATGTCGCACCGCGCGTGGGAGACGCCGCCGTGCAACGCTTCCTGCGCCACACGCTCACTGCCGCCGCCGCGCCGCACGATGCACGCGCCACAGGCGTGAACGTGCAGCAGGACGACAAGGCCATCACCGTGCAGCTGGACGTGCCAGGCCTGTCGCGCGAGCAACTCGCGGTCACGATCGAAGGCAACCAAGTGCGCGTCGCCAGCGCCGAAGGTGCGCCCCGGCGCGTGCAGCGTGCATGGGAGTTGGCGCAGGACATCGACCCGCAGGCCAGCACGGCGCGACTGGAACATGGCGTGCTCACCCTGGTGCTGGCCAAGAAGCCGCCGCAAAGCAGCGCCGTTCGACTGGCCATCGACTGACAAGACGCAGAGCGTCGCCTGATTCCAGGGCGGCCGGGCGGCCGCCCTTTTGCTATGTTTTATATAGCTACTGCCGCTTACCGGATGGGCGCTGCCGCCCATTTTTAACCTGATCCTCTTTCAGGGCACACCACAGCGAGACTCCGACTAGGGCCTGTTCACACTATTTTTGCCAGATGCGTTGCGATCAAAAAGGGCCAGGCGCAAGGCGCCAAACGAAGCTGGGGTGCTACCCCAGCGAGGCTTGGCAACGCCGCGAATGGCCCTTTTTGATCGCAACCCGGAGGGAACGGAGTGAAAACCGCGCCATTNCGTCGTTGCCCTCCTAGCCAAGGCCCCGGCCTTGGCGTCGTCACGCGCCTAGATTGGCGCGGTTTTCACGCCATTCGCACTGGCAAAAATAGTGTGAACAGGCCCTAAACCGTCCGCGTTCGACGCATGTGGGGCCTTGTCCCGGCTTGTCCAGTCCGGCGCCTGTCCGCATCGAACGCCGCGGCCGGGTGCTGCCCCATCGCAGCGCCTCACTCGTGGCGCAGCGCCTCGATGGGGTCCAGCCGCGCGGCGCGGCGGGCCGGGAAGTAGCCGAACAGCACCCCGATGCCCGCCGAGAACACGAACGACAGCAGGTTCACGCCCGCGTGGAACACGTAGGGGATGCCCATCACCTGCGCCAGCGCAATCGACGCGCCCGTGGCCAGCACGATGCCGATGAGGCCGCCCAAAGCAGCCAGCACCACGGCCTCGATGAGGAACTGCATCAGCACCTCGCGCTCCAGCGCGCCGATGGCCAGGCGCAGGCCAATCTCCCGCGTGCGCTCGGTCACGCTCACCAGCATGATGTTCATGATGCCAATGCCGCCCACCAACAGGCTCACGGCCGCCACCGCGCCCAGCAGCGTGGTCATCACGCGCGTGGTGCCCGAGAAGGTGTCGGCCAGTTGCTTGGTGTCCAGCACGTTGAAGTTGTCATCGTCGGTGTCGGCCAGCTTGCGGCGTTCGCGCAGCAACTCGGTCAGGCTGGCCTTCACGCGCTCGGGGTCGCTGCCATCCTTCATGGACACCAGCAGCGTCGGCACGCGCGTGGAGCCCGTCACGCGGCGCTGCAGCGTCTTGAGCGGCAGCAGCACCAGATCGTCCTGGTCGTTGCCGAAGGCGCCTTGCCCCTTGGAGGCCAGCACGCCCACCACCTCGCACGAAAACTGGCGCACGCGCACGCGCTCACCCAGCGCATCGCCGCCGGCGAACAGCTCCCGCCGCACCGTCTGGCCGATCAGGCACACGGCAGCGCCCACGCGCAGCTCGTCGGAGGTGAATTCGCGCCCGCTTTCCAGCGTCCAGTTGCCGGTCTGCAGCCAGGCATTGGTGCTGCCCATGACGCTGGTGGCCCAGTTACGCCCGTTGGCCACCACGGTGGCGCTGGTGCGCGCCTCGGGCGCCACGGCCAGAATGCCGCCGATCTGCTGCGCGATGGCCTCGGCATCCACATCCTTGAACGAGGGTGCGCCGCCACTGCCGCCGGGGCCCAGCCGCTGGCCAGGACGCACTTGCAGCAGGTTGGTGCCCAGGCTGGAGATCTGCGCCTGCACCGCCAGCGTCGCGCCGTTGCCCAGCGTGACCATGGTGATCACCGCGCTCACGCCGATCACGATGCCCAGCACGGTGAGAAAGGACCGCATCAGGTTGCGCCGTATCGAGCGCAGCGCCTGCAGCAGGGAGTTGAGCAGCATCATGGCGCCACCTCCCCCGTGCCTGCACTTGCAGGCGCTTCCCGGGGCACCTGCGCATGCGGGTGCGGATTGCGCTCGTCGCTTTCGATGCGCCCGTCCACGAAGCGCACGATGCGCCGTGCGTACTGCGCCATGTCGGGCTCGTGTGTGACCATGAGTACGGTGATGCCCTGCTCGGTGTTCAGGCGCCACAGCAGTTCCATGATCTCGCGGCTGCGCTGCGTGTCCAGGTTGCCGGTGGGCTCGTCGGCCAGCAGCACCGTAGGCTCGGTGACGATGGCGCGCGCAATCGCCACGCGCTGCTGTTGGCCGCCGGACAGCTCGGCCGGTGTGTGGTGCTCCCAGCCCTTGAGGCCCACGGCGTCCAGGGCGCGGGCCGCAGCCGCATGGCGCGCGGCCGTGCTCTCGCCGCGGTACAGCAGCGGCAGCTCCACGTTCTCCTGCGCCGAGGTACGCGCCAGCAGGTTGAAGCCCTGGAACACGAAGCCCAGGAAGCGCCGCCGCAGGCGCGCACGGTCGTCGCGCGACAGCGAGTGCACCGGCAGCCCGCGAAACAGGTAGGTGCCCGCGGTGGGCCGGTCCAGGCAGCCCAGCACGTTCATGGCCGTGGATTTGCCCGAGCCGCTGGGGCCCATGATGGCCACGAAGTCGCCGCTGTCGATGTCCAGGTCCACGCCCTTGAGCGCCTGGAAGGCCAGCGCGCCCTCGCCGTACACCTTGGTGATGCCGCGCAGGCGGATCAGCGGCTGCGCATCGGCGGGCGCCATCATGGCTTCGCCCCGCTCGCAAGCTGGTCGGTGATGACCTGCATGCCCGGCTGCAGCTCGTCGCTCTCCACCTCGGTGACGCGGCCGTCGCTGATGCCGGTCTTCACACGCACGGGCTTGGGCGCGCCGTCCTGCAGCACCCACACCTGGCGCTGGGGGCCGTCGCCGCGGTTGCCGTCCGCACCCGCGCTGCGTCGCTGGCCCGAGGGGCGCGGCATGCGCGGCATCAGCTGGGACATGATGCCGCCGCTGCCGCCCGCGCTTGCGCCAGAGCTGCCCTGTGCACCGGGCCGGCCTGCCTGGGGGGTGTCCCCCGCCGCGCTCGCGGGCTTGAAGCGCAGGGCCGTGTTGGGCACGGTAAGCACGTCATTGCGCTCGGTGGAGGTGATGGTGGCCGCGGCCGTCATGCCGGGGCGCAGGCTCAGATCGCCGTTGTCCACCTCCAGGTAGGTGATGTAGGTGACCACGTTGTCGGTCTTGGTGGAGCCGAAGGCCACGCGCGTGGTGCGCGCCGGGTAACGCCGCGAGGGGTAGGCGCTCACGGTGAAGGTGGCCTTCTGGCCCGGGCGCACCGAGCCCACGTCGGCCTCGTCCACGTTGACCTCCAGGCGCAGCTTGGTCAGGTCCTCGGCCAGGGTGAGCAGCGTCACCGCCTGCAGCGACGCGGCCACGGCATTGCCCGGCTCCACCGCACGCGAGAGCACCACCCCGTCGATCGGCGATCGGATGGAGGCCTTGGTGACGTTGGTCTCGTCGGTGGCCAGCGCCGCGCGCGCATCTTGCACGCTGGCGCGCGCAGCGGCCTCGTCGGCCTGGGCGCGCTCGTAGGCGGCGCGGCCGGTGTCCAGCTCGGCCGCCGAAGGCACCTTGCCGCCGGACAGGCGTGCCACCTCCTCCAGGCGCGACAGGCTGGCGCGCGCCTCCTGCATGGTGGCCTGCGCCTGTGCCAGGCGCGCCTGCGCCGACGCGACCGAAGCGCGCGAGCGCAGCACCTGCGAGTCGAGCTTGGTGGTGTCCAGCTCCACCAGCACCTGGCCCTTCTTGACCTGGTCGTTCACGTCCACCAGCACGCGGCGCACGGTGCCCGAGAGTTCACTGCCAATGTTCACCGACCGCGTGGGCTGCAGCGTGCCGTTGGCCGCCACGGTGAGCGTGATCTGCCCCCGCTGCACCTCCTGCGTGACATAGCGCGGCGCCGCCTGGGCGCGCTGGCGGTCCTGCCAGTACCACCAGCCGCCGGCAGCGGCGGCCAGCACCAGCACGGCCAGCCACAGGGTGATGCTCTGCCACCAGCGCCGGCGCAGGCCGTCGCCCAGCAGGGCCTGCAGGCTCTGCGGGGCCGCCGCGGCGGCATGGGAAGCGGGGGCGCTGGAAGAGCTTGGGGATTCTTGGTCGGTCATGGTTCTTGCCTGGGAAGGCGCTGCGTCGGCGGCAGCGCCGGGTCATTCAGCAGGTTTTTTGGGGGGGCCGCTCAGGGCGCGGGCCAGCCGCCTCCCAGCGCCTTGTACAGGCGCACATGGTCGGTACTCACGCTGGCGGCCGTGCTGGCCACGCTGTCCTGCGCGGACAGCAGCGTGCGTTGGGTGTCCAGCACGGTCTGGAAGTCCACCAGCCCGCTCGCATACTGGTTCTGCGCCAGCAGCGCCGCGTTGCCCGCAGCCTCGGCCGCGGCGGACAGGCGCTGCAGACGGTCACGGTCGCCCTGCAGCGCGACGAGCGCATCTTCCACATCCTTGAGCGCGCCGAGCACCGATTCCTCGTAGCCCACCTGCGCCTGCTGCAGCGCAGCCTCCTGCGCGCGCACCTGGGCACGCAGCGCCCCGCCATCAAACACCGGCAGCGACACGCTGGACAGCAGCGACGCCACCGTGGCGCCCCCACCCGTGAGCGCGCCCAGCGTGAGGGCGCGCAGGCCCAGCGTTCCGCTGATGCGCAGGCTGGGCATGCGCTGCGCCTCGGCCTGGGCGACGCGCTCCCAGGCGGCGCGCACGCGCTGCTCGGCCTGGCGCACGTCGGGGCGCTGGCGCAGCGTGTCTGCGGGGAAGGCCAGCGCCAGGTCCGCCGGCGGTTGGGGCACGGGCGCGGGCGCGGCCAGGGCAGCGTCCAGCGCCGCGGGCGGCTGGCCGGTGAGCACCGCCAGCGCATGCCGCGCCTGCGCGATGCCCGCCTGCAGCGTGGGCACCTGGGCGGCGGTCTGCTCCACGGCGGCGCGGGCCTGCTCGGCTGCCAGCGAACTCGCCAGCCCCGCCTGCACACGCCATTGGACGATCTGCGCGGTTTCGCTCTGCGCCGCCAGGTTCTGCTGGGCAATCTGCAGGCGCTGCTGCTGGCTGCGCAGGCTGATGTAGTTCACCGCCACCTCGGCGGCCAATGCCACCTGGGCGGCGGCCACGCCTTCCTCGGCGGCCAGCAGGTCGGCCTCGCTGGCGCGCACCCCGCTGGACAGGCGGCCAAACAGGTCGGGCTCCCAGCTCGCGTCCAGTCCCGCCTGGAAAGTGTTGCCGGTGCTGCCATTGCTGCGGCTGCGCTGGGCGGAGCCCGATGCGTTCACGGAAGGCAGCAGGCCGGCGGCCTGCACGTCGCGCTGGGCACGCGCCTGCTCCACGGCGGCGCGTGCGCTGCGCATGCTGGTGTGCGACTGCAGCGCGCGTTCCACCAGGCCGGTGAGCTGCGCATCGCCCAGTTGCCGCCACCACTGGGCCAGGTCTTGCGGGGTCGCGGCCGCGCCGCCCTGCACTGCCCCCTGGCCGGCCCAGGCGGCGGGAGTGGCCACCGCCCCCTCCAGCGCGGGAGGCGGCCGCGTGGCGCAACCGGCCAGCACCAGGGCGGCCAGCAAGGCCAGTGGCGCCGAAGCGCGCGGGCGACGGCGGGAGCGAGAAGGAAGCGCTGCGGCAAACATGAGGGCAATTGTTACAGCGCTCCTTGTCAGCGCCACCTGCGGCAGATGAACTTTTGTAAAGAAAACCGGAGAACCCGTGGCGTGGCACGCTGCTACACTTGCGTGCCAAACGCCCGCGTGGCCTCGCCGCCGCGGCCGCCCCTCGAAAAGGAGTTCCCATGCCCCCTCTTCCCCTGCTGATCGACGGCGCGCCCCGGCCCGCCTCGGGCGGCGCCACCTTCGAGCGCCGCAACCCGCTGGATGGCCGCATTGCCACCACGGCCGCTGCGGCCACCCCCGAAGACGCCGTGGCCGCCGTGCACGCGGCCGCCCAGGCCTTTCCCGCGTGGGCCGCGCTGGGCCCCGCCGCGCGGCGCGACCTGCTGCAGCGCGCCGCGCAGGCCCTCACGGCGCGCGCCGATGCCTTCGCCGCCACCATGGCGGCCGAGACCGGCGCCTCTGCCGCCTGGGCCGGCTTCAACGTGCACCTGGCCGCCAACCTGCTGCAAGAGGCCGCCGCCCTCACCACGCAGATCGCCGGCGAGGTGATCCCGTCCGACATGCCGGGCAGCCTGGCCATGGGCGTGCGCCAGCCCGCCGGCGTGGTGCTGGGCATGGCGCCGTGGAATGCGCCGGTCATCCTGGGGGTGCGCGCCATTGCCACGCCGCTGGCGTGCGGCAACACGGTGGTGTTCAAGGGCTCGGAAACCTGTCCGGCCACCCACCGCCTCATTGCCGAGGCGCTGCACGACGCCGGCCTGCCCGCGGGCGTGGTGAACTTCATCACCCATGCGCCCGGCGATGCGGCCGACGTGGTGGAGGCCATGGTGGCCCACCCAGCCGTGCGCCGCGTGAACTTCACGGGCTCCACCAAGGTAGGGCGGCTGGTGGCGCAAACCTGCGCGCGCCACCTCAAGCCCGTGGTGCTGGAGCTGGGCGGCAAGGCCCCGCTGGTGGTGCTGGACGATGCCGACGTGGATGCCGCCGTGAACGCCGCCGTGTTTGGCGCGTTCGCCAATTCGGGGCAAATCTGCATGTCCACGGAGCGCCTGGTGGTGGACGAGGCTGTGGCCGATGCGTTCGTGCACCAACTGGCCGAACGCGCCCGCGCCCTGCCGCTGGGCGACCCGCGCCAGGGCCCCGTGGTGCTGGGCCCGGTGGTGGACATGGCCACCGTGCAGCGCTGCAACGCGCTGATCGACGACGCGCTGGGCCAGGGCGCGACGCTGGTGTGCGGCGGCAAAAGCGACACCCCGCTGATGCCCGCCACGCTGCTGGACCGGGTGACGCCCGCCATGCGCATCTACCACGAGGAGACCTTTGCCCCGGTCAAGGCGATCGTGCGGGTGCGCGGCGTGGAGCAAGCCATCGCCACCGCGAACGACACCACCTACGGCCTGTCGGCCGCCGTGTTCGGGCGCGACGTGGCGCGCGCCTGGAACGTGGCCGCACGCATCGAGTCCGGCATCTGCCATGTGAACGGCCCCACGGTGCACGACGAGCCGCAGATGCCCTTTGGCGGCGTGAAGCAGTCGGGCTGGGGGCGCTTTGGCGGCATGGCGGGCGTGCGCGAGTTCACGGAACTGCGCTGGATCACGGTGCAGACCGCGCCGCGCCACTACCCGTTCTAGCTTGCTACCAAAATGTGAGCTACCAGCGCTTGATAGACAAGCGCTGGAGCCTATTTTGACCCATATCTTCAGGCCGCGAGCGTGATGGCGTCCAGCGGCCAGCGCGGCTTCACGTCGAAGGCGTAATCGCGGTTGGGCTGCTGCTGCCCGGCCTGCAGGCGCATGGCCGCGGCCATGGCGATCATGGCGCCGTTGTCGGTACACAGGTGCAACTCGGGGTAGTGCACACGCACCTTGGCTCGCGCGCAGGCCGCGTTGAGTTGCGCGCGCAGATGCCGGTTGGCGCCCACGCCGCCGGCCACCACCACGCGCTGGAGCCCTGTTTTCTGAAGGGCGGCCAGCGTCTTCTTGACCAGCACCTCCACGATGGCGGCCTCGGTGCTCGCGGCCAGGTCGGCCTTGCGCGCGGACAGTTCGTCGCCCAGCTTCTTGGCCTGGGTCAGCACGGCGGTCTTGAGGCCTGCGAACGAGAAGTCCAGGTCGCCGCTGTGCAGTAGCGGGCGCGGCAGTTTGAACGCGGTGGCGCTGCCCTGCTCGGCCAGGCGCGACAGCGCCGGCCCTCCGGGATAGCCCAGGCCCATGAGCTTGGCCGACTTGTCGAAGGCCTCGCCCGCCGCGTCGTCGATGGTCTCGCCCAGGATCTCGTAGCGCCCCACGCCCTCCACGCGCATGAGCTGCGTGTGCCCGCCCGACACCAGCAGCGCGACGAACGGGAATTCGGGTGGGTCGCTGCTCAGGAACGGTGATAGCAGGTGGCCTTCGAGGTGGTGCACGCCCAGCACGGGCTTGTCCAGCGCTGCGCCCAGCGCGCAGGCCACGCCCGCGCCCACCAGCAGCGCACCCGCCAGGCCCGGCCCGCGCGTGTAGGCCACCACGTCCACATCCTCCAGGCGCTCGCCCGATTCGCGCAGCACCTCGCGGGTCAGCGGCAGCACGCGGCGGATGTGGTCGCGGCTGGCCAGCTCGGGCACCACGCCGCCATAGGCCTGGTGCATGTCGATCTGGCTGTGCAGCGCATGCGCCAACAGCACGGGCACGGCGCCGCCCTCGCCGGCGCGCACCAGGGCCACGCCGGTTTCGTCACAGGAAGATTCGATACCGAGGATCAGCTGACTCATGCCCGCGAGTGTAGTGGCCGCCCCCCGCGCCCGCCGGGCCGGGGGCAATCGCACGCCCGCGCATACCCGGACGGCGGCTACCAGCGGTCGGAGCGCATGCGCAGCTCCCACTGGCCCTTGCGCAGCTCGTACACGCCCACGGCGCCATAGCGCAGCTCGCCCCGGTCGTCCCAGGCCATGGTGCCGGTGACGGGGGCGTAGCCGTTGATGCCGCGCAGCGCGCGCGTGATGTCGGCGGGCGCGGCGGAGCCGGCCTTCTTGATCGCCTCGCTGACCACGTACACGGCGTCGTAGGTGTAGTGGCCGCCATAGGCCGGGGGCTTCTGGAAGGCGGCGATGTACTTCTCCAGGAACTGGCGGCCGGTGGTGAACTCGGCCACGTCCAGCACCGGCGAGGTGGCGTAGATCCCGTCGATCACGCCCATGCCCTTGGCCATGTCGGCCGTCTTCACCAGGTCGCCGCCCAGCAGCGCCACACGGCTGTGGCCCAGCTTCTGCAGTTCCTGCAGCAGCGCCAGCGCCTGGAAGTCGTTGAGCATGCAGACGATGACGCGCACCTGCGCCTCCATGAGCCGGGCCGCCAGTTCAGCAAAGGCCACGGTCTTGTCGTCGAAGCTCTGGCGCACGGCGATGTGCTTCTTGGCCGCCAGCAACTGCGCGGCCGCGCCCTCGGCCAGTCCCTTGCCGTAGGGCGAGCCGTCGTCGACCACCGCGTAGGCATCGGCGTTGAGCTGCGCGGCCGCGAACGCCCCGATGGCGCGCGCCTGCAGGTTGTCGTTGGCGACGATGCGGAAGGTGGTGGCCAGCCCCAGCTGCGTGATGCGCGGGTTGGTGGAGATGATGAGTTGCGGCACCTCCTTGGCGGCATAGATGGGCGCGGTCTCCAGGCTCACGCCCGAGTTCAGGTGCCCGATGACGGCCACCACGCCCGATTCCAGCAGTTGCTGCGCAGCCGCCTTGCCCGAAGCGGCGTCCGCGCGGTCGTCCTGCGCCACCACCTCCAGCGTCACGCGCTTGCCGTCCACGTTCAGGCCGGATCGGTTGATCTCGTCCACCGCCAGCTTCACGCCATTGAGCAGGTCCTGCCCCAGACCCGCCAAGGGGCCGGACAAGGGCTGCGCCACACCGATCTTGATGGTGTCCGGCACCTTGCTGCATCCCGTGATCCACCCGCCCACTCCCAACGCCGCCAGCCCCAGGCTGGCGGAAAAACCGCGTCGTTTGATTCCCTGCTGCACAGTCGACTCCTCTCTCATTCATGTGGATATGTGACAGGATGTTCGCGAAAGGATGCCGCCCGCGCCAGGGGGATTGCCCGCGGCCCCAACCGGCGCGTTTCGGCAATCTTCCACAACGCATCGGGGCGGGTGTGGCGTATTTCTTGCTGGCGCCTGCGGCATGACTGAACAACTGCGGATCGTGGTGGTGGCGCCGGACCTGGCGGCCGACGGCGACGCGCACGCGGCGCTGCAGGCCGAGCGTTCGCGCGCGCTGCGCATCGGGCTGCTGGAGAACGGCTTCAACCTCGTGGCCACGCTGCCGGGCGACATGTTCCTGGGCGAGCGCCTGGCCCAGTTGCAGCCCGACCTGGTGATCGTGGACGCCGAAAGCGAGGCGCGCGACGCGCTGGAGCATGTGGTGATGGCCACGCGCGAGGCGCCCCGCCCCATCGTCATGTTCACCAACGACGAGGACACGCGCCACGTGAAGGACGCGCTGGCCGCGGGCGTGACGGCCTACATCGTCACGGGCCTGGCACCGCAGCGCATCCGCCCCATCCTGGAGGTGGCGCTGGCCCGCTTTGCCCACGAACAGGCGCTGCGCACCGAACTGGCGCAGGCACGCACCGCCCTGCACGAGCGCAAGACCATCGACCGCGCCAAGGGCCTGCTGATGCAGCGCCAGGGCCTGACCGAGCAGCAGGCCTACGAGCGGCTGCGCCGCGCCGCCATGGACCGCGGCCTGCGCCTGGCCGAGGTGGCGCAGCGCATGCTGGACGCGGCCGATTTGCTGGGTTGATGCGCCGGTTTGTGCATTGCACAAATGCGGTGCATCCGATGCCGCGCCGCACGGCCATGAAGCATTCAAACAAAACGGGGCTGGAACGCCCGACCATCAAGCGCAGACAGCTATCAAAATGAAAGCAACCCCAGAGATGGCACACCGCTTGCAATAGGCCTTGTGACCACCGCTGGTCACGCACCAGGCCCTTCCAACGGCGGAAGGGCCAGGCTCCCAGGACAAAGGCGTCCCCACCCGCCCGGACAGCGCACATGCGCCGGCCGCGCGGCGTGAGGACGCCTTTTTCCGTTGCTGCACTGCTTTTTTGACGACCCCAAAGGACTCTTGCATGACCGATCTGCTCCACACCCGAATCCCCCGACGCACCGTGCTGCAGGCGGCCACCGTGGGCGCCGTGGGCGTGAGCCCCGCGCTGCGTGCCCTGGTGCACGCCCAGGGCTCGGACGCCCCCGAGAAGAAAGAGGTGCGCATCGGCTTCATCCCCCTCACCGACTGCGCCAGCGTGGTCATGGCATCGGTGCTGGGCATCGACCAGAAGTACGGCGTGAAGATCATCCCCACCAAGGAGGCCAGCTGGGCCGGCGTGCGCGACAAGCTGGTCAACGGCGAGCTGGACTTCGCCCATGTGCTCTACGGCCTGGTCTACGGCGTGCATCTGGGCGTGGGCGGTCCCAAGAAGGACATGGCCGTGCTGATGACGCTCAACCACAACGGCCAGGCCATCACGCTGTCGCGCAAGCTGGCCGACAAGGGGGCCGTCAACGGCGCAGGCCTGGCCCAGCTGATGGCCAAGGAACGGCGCGAGTACACCTTTGCGCAGACCTTCCCCACCGGCACGCATGCGATGTGGCTGTACTACTGGCTGGCCGCGCACGGCATCCACCCCCTGAAGGACGCCAAGGTCATCACCGTACCGCCCCCGCAGATGGTGGCCAACATGCGCGTGGGCAACATGGACGGCTTCTGCGTGGGCGAGCCCTGGAACCACCGCGCCATCATGGACGGCATCGGCATCACCGCCACCACCACGCAGGCGATCTGGAAGGACCACCCAGAAAAGGTGCTGGGCACGACCGCCGACTTCGTGCAAAAGTACCCCAACACCGCACGCGCCGTGACGGCCGCCATCCTGGAGGCCAGCCGCTGGATCGACGAAAGCCTGGCCCACAAGAACCAGATGGCCGAGACCATCGCCGGCAAGGCCTACGTGAACACCAGCGTGGACGCCATCAACCAGCGCATCCTGGGGCGCTACCAGGACGGCCTGGGCAAGACCTGGGACGACCCCGACCACATGAAGTTCTATGGTGGCGGCGCGGTGAACTTCCCCTACCTGTCCGACGGCATGTGGTTCCTGACCCAGCACAAGCGCTGGGGCCTGCTCAAGGACCACCCGGACTACCTGGGCGTGGCCAAGGCCATCAACCGCACCGACGTGTACCGCCAAGCCGCCACGGCCGCGAAGGCCCCCCTGCCCGCGAGCGACATGCGCAGCCACAAGCTGGTGGATGGCGTGGTCTGGGACGGCAAGGACCCCGCGAAGTACGCCGACGGTTTCAAGCTCAAGGCCTGACGCCCCGATCGCCCCACCCCCACCAGGAGAAACCATGGTCAGTGCCGTCTTTCACAGCCCGCTGGAGCCGCAAGCGCCGGCCGGCGCGTCCGATGCTCCCAAACCGATAGCTGCCAGCACTCATCCCACAAGCGCTGCAGGCCCAAAAGCCTCAGGGCCTGCCAGCCCACCCCCGCGCAGCGACGCGCGCCAGCGCTGGAACGCCCTCTGGCTGGCCGTGCTGCCGCCGCTGTGCGGCGTGGGCCTGCTGCTGGGCCTGTGGGCCGTGGTCTCGGCCACCACGGGCCAGAGCATTCCTGGCCCGCTGCAGACCTGGGCGCAGGCGGTGGAGATCTTCAGCGACCCGTTCTACCGCAACGGCCCCAACGACCAGGGCGTGGGCTGGAACGTGCTGGCCAGCCTGCAGCGCGTGGCCGTGGGCTTCGGCCTGGCCGCGCTGGTGGGCATACCGGCGGGCTTCGTGATCGGGCGCTTCGCGTTCCTCTCGCGCATGTGCAACCCGGTCATCAGCCTGCTGCGGCCCGTCTCGCCGCTGGCGTGGCTGCCCATCGGCCTGCTGGTGTTCAAGGGCGCCAACCCGGCCGCCATCTGGACGATCTTCATCTGCTCCATCTGGCCCATGGTCATCAACACCGCCGTGGGTGTGCAACGCGTGCCGCAGGACTACATGAACGTGGCGCGCGTGCTCAACCTGAGCGAATGGAAGATCGCCACCACCATCCTGTTCCCGGCGGTTCTGCCCTACATGCTGACCGGCGTGCGCCTGGCCGTGGGCACGGCCTGGCTGGTGATCGTGGCGGCCGAGATGCTCACCGGCGGCGTGGGCATTGGCTTTTGGGTGTGGGACGAGTGGAACAACCTGAACGTCACCAACATCCTGGTGGCCATCTTCGTCATCGGCGGCGTGGGCCTGCTGCTGGAATGGGCGCTGGTCCGGCTGGCCACGGCCTTCACGTTCGAGGAGGTGCAATCATGAGCGACGCAAAATTCCTGCAGATCCAGGGGGTCGAGCAGACCTTCCGCACCGCCAAGGGCGTGTTTCCCGCGCTGCGCGGCATCGATCTGGCCATCGCCCGGGGCGAATTCGTGGCACTGATCGGCCACTCGGGCTGCGGCAAGAGCACGCTGCTGAACCTGATCGCGGGCCTGACCACGCCCACCGCCGGCGCGCTGATCTGCGCCGGGCGCGAGATCAAGGGCCCCGGTCCCGAGCGCGCGGTGGTGTTCCAAAACCACTCGCTGCTGCCCTGGCTGACCTGCGAAGGCAACGTGCACCTGGCCGTGGAACGCGTGTTCGGCGCGCGCGAGTCCAAGGCCCGGCTGAAGGAGCGCACCCACGCCGCGCTGGAACTGGTGGGCCTGGCCCATGCCGCGCACAAGCGCCCCGGCGAGATATCGGGCGGCATGAAGCAGCGCGTGGGCATCGCACGCGCGCTGTCGATGGAGCCCCAGGTGCTGCTGATGGACGAGCCCTTCGGCGCGCTGGACGCGCTCACGCGCGCACGGCTGCAGGACGAGCTGCTGGAGATCGTGGCGCGCACGCGCAGCACCGTGGTCATGGTCACGCACGACGTGGACGAGGCGGTGCTGCTGTCCGACCGCATCGTGATGCTCACCAACGGCCCCGCCGCCACCATTGGCGAGGTGCTGGACGTGGGCATTGCACGCCCGCGCAACCGGGTGGCGCTGGCGGAGGATGCGCGGTACCTGCAGTGCCGCAAGGCGGTGATCGACTTTCTCTACACGCGGCAGGGGCACGTGGAGAGAGCGGCTTGAGGGTTTTTGGGCTCTAGCGCTTGCTGGGTAAGCGCTGGCAGCTATTGTTTTTGATCATTTGCCCTTGGGTTTCATGCCGCTGGCCGGGGCGAGTCCCGGCCAGCGACGAAGAAACTCACACCGCAGGGCTTCACAGAGCCCGCGCCCCGATCGGCACAGGCCCGCCCGGAACACCGTCACCGCACCCCCGTGATGTAAAGCTCCATCTGCTCGATGATGAACTGCTGCTCCGAAATCACGCTCTTGACCAGGTCGCCGATGGACACCAGCCCCACCACGCGCCCGCCCTCCACCACCGGAAGGTGCCGCAGCCGGTTTTCTGTCATCAGCGCCATGCACTGCTCGGCGCTCTGCGCGGGCCGCACGAAGCGCACCGCGCGCGTCATCACCTCGCTCACCGGGGTGTCGCCCGAGGAGCGGCCCAACAGCACCATCTTGCGGGCGTAGTCGCGCTCGGTGAAGATGCCCGCGATCTGATCGCCTTCCATCACCAGCAGCGCACCGATGCCCTTGTCGGCCATGCGCCGCAGCGCGGTGAGCACGGTGTCCGAAGGTTCGACGGCATGGACCTGCCCATCGGCTTTGGTTCTGAGGATTTCTGCAACAGTCGTCATGGCTGCCTCCCTGGCTGTGGATGGAACGAAACCGAACACGCGCCCACAGTGTCCGCCGAACCAGGGCGGGCGCGCAACCGGGTTCAAAATTTGTTGCAACCAGGTGGTCGCAGCGCCCACGGGCCGGGCGAGTGCAGCTATGCTTTTGGAAGCTGCAGGCGCGGCCTGAGCCGCTGCGCTCAGCGCCGCCCACCCAGCAGGCTGCCGCCGATCTTGAACAGGTCGCCCAGGCCCACCTGGCCGTCGCCGTCCTGGTCCAGCAGGCTGCCCAGCAGATCGCCGCCGGGCGCGCCCGTGCGCTGCACCTGGGCGCGCTCCTGGCCCAGCACCTGCCCCAGGCCACCCGCGTCCAGCCCGTCGCTGCGCACCCGTTGCGCCAGGAACGCCATGACGATGGGCGCCAGCATCTGCAGCAGCTGACCGGCGTTCGCACCCAATCCGCTGGCCTGGCCCAGGCCGGCTTCGGCCCTCTCGCGGCCACCGCCGAAGATATGGCCCAGGATGGCGCCCGCATCGCCGCCCTGCCCGGCGCCGCCGGCCATGCCGCCGCCCAGCACCGACCCCAGCAGCCCGCCCAGGTCCAGGCCGCCGATGCCCTGCGCCGCAGGTGCCGCGGCGTCCATGTGATCGCGCTGCAGCGCCCCCATCAGCGACTGCGCACCCTGCGGCCCCTCGGCGTTGCGCCCCAGGGCACCCAGCAGCAGCGGCAGGGCCATCTCCACGGCGCTTTGCGTCTGGGCGATGTCGGTGCCCAGGCGCTGGGCCATCTGCTGCAGCGGCGCCCCCTGCAGGTGCTGCAAAAGCTGCTGGGTCAGCAGCGGGGTCGATGCGGAAGTGGAAGTATTCATGGCAGGCAACTCCTTCAGGCGGTGATGCGCGGCCACGGCAGCCGCGTCAGGCGTACATGGTAGGCGCTGCACGGCTTCGCTGCATGTCGATAGCTATCATTTACATAGCTTTAGGCGCTGAACACCCAAGCCTCAAGCGCCGATTTAACGCCAGCAGCTGACCCCCACATCCTGCCGGTGGGGGCTCTGCGGCGCGCGACGCCCTTTGACAATGCCTTGTAAAGAAGCATGAAGAATCGCTGCTACCACGGCAGCCTTGCCGTCAATGTGCGAAAGTGCAACGCGTGCCTGCAGAGCGGAGCGCCCTGCGACGCCCTTCCAGGCCCCGCTTTCCTGCTCTGCGCCACCCTTTCCAGACCTTGCGCCTTCGCCCCATGATCCACGCGACGACACCCGCGCCCATTGAGCGCCCCGCCCGCGCCCCCCGTCTTTCCGCTTCACCCGCTTTTTCCCCCTCGTGCACCTCTGCGGCCCGTCACGGCGCGCTCGCGCAGCGGCTGGCTGGCCTGGCCCTGGCGCTGGGCCTGGCGGCCTGTGGCGGCAAGGACGCGCCAGCCACCGAGCCACAGGGCCCCGCCGCCGTGGGCGTGGTCACCCTGCAAACGCGCGCGCAGCAACTGGACGCCACCTTGCCCGGCCGCACCCGCGCCTACCTGACCGCCGAGGTGCGCCCCCAGGTCTCGGGCATCGTGCAGCAGCGCCTGTTCACCGAGGGTGCGCTGGTGCGCAAGGGCCAGCCGCTGTACCAGATCGACGACCGCCCGCTGCGCGCCACCGAGGCCAGCGCCGAGGCCACCCTGGCCCGCGCCGAGGCCACGGCGCGCACGCAGGAGGCCAATGCGCGCCGCAATGCCGAACTGGTCAAGATCGACGCCATCAGCCGCCAGGCCTATGACGAGAGCCAGGCCGCGGCCGCGCAGGCCCGCGCCGACGTGGGCGTGGCCCGCGCCAACCTGGAGACGGCGCGCATCAACCTGCGCTACAGCCGCATCGAGGCGCCCATCGCCGGACGCATCAGCCTGTCCAGCGTCACCCCTGGCGCGCTGGTGACAGCCAACCAGGCCAATGCGCTCACCACCATCGTGCAGATGGACCCGATGTACGTGGACTTCACCCAGTCCAGCACCGAGCTGGTACAGCTCAAGCGCGACTGGGAGGCCGGCCGCTACCAGAAGGTGGACGGCAACCAGATGCGCGTGCGCATCCGGCTGGACGACGGCAGCGACTACCCGCACGAAGGCCGGCTGCAATTTGCGGGCGTGATCGTCAACGACACCACGGGCACGGTGACGCTGCGCGCCGTGGTGCCCAACCCCGACGGCGTGCTCATGCCCGGCATGTACGTGCAGGCGCTGCTGCCCACGGGCCTGGCCAGCGACGCGCTGCTGATCCCGCAGCAGTCCGTGCACCGCGACCTGACGGGCCGCGCCAGCGTGCTGGTGGTCAACGCCGACAACGTGGTCGAGAAGCGCCCCGTGGAACTGGCGCGCGCCTTGGGCAACCGCTGGCTGGTGGACAGCGGCCTGCAACCCGGCGAGCGCCTGGTGGTGGATGGCTTTCAACGCATCAAGCCCGGCGACAAGGTGGCGCCCCAGGTGGTGGACCTGAACACCAAGAAGGGCCCGGCCGCCGCGGCGCCAGCACCCGCCGCCAGCGCCACCCCCGCGGCGGGCCAGAGCGTGGACATCACCGCCCGCCCCGGCGCATCCCGCTGAGCACGAGGTCAGGCGCACATGGCCCAGTTCTTCATCAACCGCCCCATCTTCGCGTGGGTGCTGTCCATCATCATCATGCTGGCGGGCGGCCTGGCGATCTTCACGCTGCCGCTGGAGCAATACCCCGACATCGCACCGCCGCGCGTGACCATCTCCGCGCAGTACACGGGCGCTTCGGCCGAGACCGTGGAAAACTCGGTCACGCAGATCATCGAGCAGCAGCTCAAGGGCATCGACAACATGATCTACATGGGCTCGACGTCGGATGCGTCGGGCCGCTCGGCCACCACCCTCACGTTTGCGCCGGGCACCAACATCGACGTGGCCCAGGTGCAGGTGCAGAACAAGCTGCAGTCGGCCATGAACCGCCTGCCCGATGCCGTGAAGAGCCGGGGCGTGTTCGTCAACAAGGGCGGGCAGGACTACCTGGTCACCTACAGCTTCTTCTCGGGCGACCCGAACATGAGCGCGGTGGACATCGGGGACTACCTGAACTCCAACCTCGTGGACGTGATCGGCCGCCTGGACGGTGTGGGCGACATTCGCGTGTTCGGCACCTTCTACGCCATGCGCCTGTGGATGGACCCGGCCAAGATGGAGAAATTCCAGCTCATGCCGTCGGACCTGATCAGCGCGCTGAACGCGCAGAACGCACAGGTCTCGGCGGGCCAGCTCGGCGCGCTGCCCGCCGTGCCCGACCAGCAGCTCAACGCCACCATCACCGCGCGCACCAAGCTGCAGACGGTGCAGGAGTTCGAGGACATCGTGCTCAAGACCGCCACCGACGGTTCGGTGGTCACGGTGAAGGACGTCGCGCGCGTGGAACTGGGCCCCGATAACCTGTCGGTCAAGGCCAAGCTCAACGGCCGCCCGGGCGCGGGCATGGGCATCGTGCTGGCCGACGGCGCCAACGCCATGGCGGTGTCGGACGCCGTGGCCGCCAAGCTGGCGGAGCTCAAGCCCTACTTTCCCAACCAGATCGACTATTTCGTCAGCTCCGACTCCACGCCCTTCGTGCGCGCCTCGATCCGCGAAGTGGCCACCGCGCTGGGCGAGGCCATGGTGCTGGTGGTGATCGTGATGTTCATCTTCCTGCAGAACTTCCGGGCCACGCTGATCCCTGCGATCGCCGTGCCAGTGGTGCTGCTGGGCACCTTCGGCGTGCTGGCTGCGGCGGGTTACTCGATCAACACGCTGACCATGTTCGCGCTGGTGCTGGCCATCGGCCTGCTGGTGGACGACGCCATCGTGGTGGTGGAGAACGTCGAGCGCGTGATGCACGAGTCGGGCCTCTCGCCCAAAGAGGCCACGCGCCACTCGATGCGCGAGATCACGCCCGCGCTGGTGGGCATCGGCCTCACGCTGTCGGCGGTGTTCGTGCCGATGGCGTTCTTCGGCGGCTCCACGGGGGTGATCTACCGGCAGTTCTCCATCACCATCGTGGCGGCGATGGCGCTGTCGGTGCTGGTGGCGCTCACGCTCACGCCGGCGCTGTGCGCCAGCATCCTCAAGCCGTCCGCCCACCTGGGCAAGGACCCGCAGGTGCGCCGCGGCCTGCTGGGGCTGAACGACCGCTTCTTCCTCTGGTTCAACCGCCACTTCGAGACCAACACGCTGCGCTACCAGCGCGGCGTGCGCTGGATGCTGCACCGCGCCAAGCGCATGCTGCTGATCTTTGCCGCCATCTGCCTGGCCGTGTGGTGGATCATCGGCCGCGTGCCGACGGCCTTCCTGCCCGATGAAGACCAGGGCTACATCCTGGCCAACGTCAACCTGCCCGCTGGAGCCACCGACGCGCGGCTGCAGGACGTGCTGGACCAGGTGAATCTGTACTTCAAGGACGTGCCCGAGGTCATCAGCTTCAACCAGGTCTCGGGCCTGAACGGCGACCAGAGCTCGGCGCGCGCATTCATCCGCCTCAAGCCCTGGGATCAGCGGCCGCTGGCCAGCCAGTCCGCGGCGGCCATCGCCCACCGCGCCACCCAGGAGCTGGCCAAGATCCGCGACGCGCGCATCTTCGTGTCGCAACCGCCGGCCGTGCGCGGCCTGGGCTCCAACGCGGGCTTCAACTTCATGCTCAAGGACATCAACGGCCTGGGGCACGAGGCGCTGCTGGCCGCCAAGGACCGGTTCCTGGCCGAGGCGCGCAAGCACCCCGAGCTGACCAACCTGCGCACCACCAACCTGGACGACGCCACCGAGCTGCGCCTGGACATCGACGACCGCAAGGCCGCCGCGCTGGGCCTGAGCTACGACGCCATCAACAGCGTGCTCTCCAGCGGCATGGGCGGCACCTACGTGAACGACTTTCTGAACAACGGCCGCGTCAAGCGCGTCTACATCCAGGGCGATGCGCCGCACCGCATGCTGCCGCAGGACATCGGCAAGTGGACCGTGCGCAACAAGAACGGCGAGATGGTGCCGTTCGGCGCCTTCTCCAAGGCGCACTGGGCTTATGGCTCGCCGCAGCTCATGCGCTACAACGGCGCGCCCGCCTATGAGATGGTGGGCAGCGCCGCGCCGGGCGTCAGCTCGGGCGTGGCCATGAAGATCGTGGAGGACATCCTCAAGGGCCTGCCGCCCGGCATTGCGTACGAATGGACGGGCGCCTCGCTGCAGGAGCGCCAATCCGGCGCGCAGGCGCCGCTGCTGTACGCCATCTCGATCCTGTTCGTGTTCCTGTGCCTGGCCGCGCTGTACGAGAGCTGGACCGTGCCCCTGTCGGTGATGCTGGCCGTGCCGCTGGGCGTGCTGGGCGCGCTGCTGGCGACCTGGACGCGGGGCCTGGCCAACGACGTGTACTTCCAGGTCGGCCTGATCACCACGGTGGGCCTGGCCTCCAAGAACGCCATCCTGATCGTCGAGTTTGCCGTGCAGTTGCAGGAACAGGGCCGCAAGCTGCTGGATGCCACGCTGGAAGCCGTGCGCATGCGCCTGCGCCCCATCCTCATGACTTCGCTGGCCTTCGGCTTCGGCGTGGTGCCGCTAGCCCTGGGCACGGGCGCCGGCGCAGGCGGGCGCAATGCCATCGGCACGGCTGTGCTGGGCGGCACCGTGGCCTCCACGGTGCTGGGCATCTTCATGGTGCCGGTGTTTTTCCTGCTGATCCGCAGTTGGTTCAAGAGCCGCTCGCGCCAGGAAGACGCGGCCCAGCCTGCCCCCATCCACCCGGAGAGTGCCGCATGACGCGCCCCCATCCCTTCACGCCTGTGACCGCCGCCCTGGCCTGCGCCCTGGCGGCCGGCTGCAACCTGGCGCCACGCTACGAAGCGCCGCCGCTGCCCGTGCCGGACACGGTGGCATCGCCCCTGCCCCAGCCACCGACCGCCGGCGCCGTGGCGCTGCCGGACGGCGGCCCCATGGCCTGGCAAGACTTCGTGCAGGACGCCCGCCTGCGCACGGTGGTGGAACAGGCCCTGGCGAACAACCGCGACCTGCGCGTGGCGGTACTGGCCATCGACAAGGCCCGCGCGCAGTACGGCGTGGTGCAGGCCGACCGCTTTCCCACGGTGAACGCGGCCGGCGCGGGCAACCGCAGCCGCACCGCCGACGACCTGACCGCCGCGGGCCGCTCCAACACTACCAGCCAGTACAGCGCCACACTGGGCTTCAGCAGCTACGAGATCGACTTCTTCGGCCGCGTGCGCAACCTGAACGATGCCGCGCTGCAGGAGTTCCTGCGCGTGGCGGAGAACCGCCGCAGCGTGCAGCTCAGCCTGGTGGCCGAGGTGATCGGCGCCTGGCTCACGCTGGACGCCGACGCGCGCCGCCTGCAACTGGCGCGCGAGACCCTGCGCACGCGCCAGCAGGCCCTGGAGCTCACGCAGCGCAGCCATGAACTGGGCGCCAGCTCGGGCCTGGTGCTGGCGCAGGCCCAGTCGGCGGCCGACACCGCACGCGTGGATGCGGCCGCCTTCGTCTCGCAGCTGGCGCGCAGCCGCAACGCCCTGGCCCTGCTGGTGGGATCGCCCGTGCCCCCAGCGTTGTTGCCCGCCAGCGTGGCCACCGTGGAAACGGCCATGCCGGTCACGGCCATGGCGGGCCCGGCCACGCCGGCAACCCAGCCCGCTCCCGGCACCGGTACTGCGGACAGTCCTGCCCCCCGGTCCCCTGTCCCCGCGCTGGCCGATCCCGCGGCGCCCGCAACGGCGCTGCTCGCCGTGCCTGCAGACGTTCCGTCCAGCGTGCTGCTGCGCCGCCCCGACGTGCGCGCGGCCGAGCATGCACTGCAGGGCGCCACGGCCAATATCGGCGCGGCACGCGCGGCGTTCTTTCCGTCGATCACGCTCACGGCCTCGGTGGGCACGGCCAGCAATGCGCTGTCGGGCCTGTTCGAGGGCGGCAACGGCACCTGGGCGTTCGCGCCGCAGATCCGCCTGCCGATCTTCGACGCCGGCCGCAACCAGGCCAACCTGCGCGTGGCCGAGGTGACGCGCGACACCGCCGTGGCCCAATACGAGAAGGCCATCCAGACCGCCTTCCGCGAGGTGGCCGACGCGCTGGCCGAGCGCGCCACGCTCACCGAGCGCCTGCAGGCGCAGGGCTCGCTGGTGCAGGCCACACAGCGCACGCTGCAGCTGTCGGACGCACGCTTTCGCCTCGGTGCGGACAACTACCTCGCCGTGCTGGACGCGCAGCGCACGCTGTATGCCGCACAGCAGGCGCAGATCACGCTGCAACTGGCCGAGCAGGTCAACCGCGTGACGCTCTACAAGGTGCTGGGCGGCGCCTGGACGGACCCAACACCACCGCCGGCAGGCGGCTCCTGATTCCATCGCTGGCAGCGCTTGAGGGGCAAGCGCTGGACGCTGTTTTTGTTCAATTGCGGTGCACCGGGCGCGCACGCAGGGGCCACGCCACCGGCACAACATCCCCTACGAGGTCCGGGCGCCATCAGGACGCCAGCGCCCGCACCATCGCGCCGCCACTTGCACCACGGCGGTGCGCAGCCCGCCACGCCCGGCCACGTGCGCGATTGCTACTAAAACCATAGCTTCTCGCGCTTACCCATCAAGCGCTAGCGGACTATTCAGCCCAACCCATGAGCGCACACCTCTCACCCCGCCGCACCCTGGCACGCCCATTGCATTGAAGCCAGCGCGGCCACGGTAGGCCGCAGCGCGTGCCCTCTCCAACGGCGGAGGCAGGGCTCGCGGGACGAAGGCGTCCCCACCCGCAACCAGGCCCCTGCCCGGTGCGGCGTGCGGACGCCTTTTTTGTTGATGTGGCTGCGCGGGGCATTCCCGCCGGGGAGACGATGGTGAAGCAATCCAGGCTGGTGATGGTGGGCAATGGCATGGCAGGCGTGCGCGCGCTGGAAGAGCTGCTCAAGATCGCGCCCGACCTCTACGACATCACGGTGTTCGGCGCCGAGCCGCACCCCAACTACAACCGCATCCTGCTGTCGCCCGTGCTGGCGGGCGAGCAGACGCTGGAGGAGATCGTCCTCAACGACTGGTCCTGGTATGCGGACCACCACATCACGCTGCACGCGGGGTGCACCGTGACCCATGTGGACCGCACGCGGCGCACCGTGCATGGCGTGGCGCAGGACGGGCGCACCGTCGAGGCTCCCTACGACCGGCTGATCCTCGCCACGGGCTCCAACCCGTTCATGCTGCCCATTCCGGGCCGTGAGCTGCCCGGCGTGCTGGCCTACCGCGATATCGCCGACACGCAGGCCATGATCGACGCTGCCGCCAGCTACAAGCACGCCGTGGTGATCGGCGGCGGCCTGCTGGGCCTGGAGGCGGCCAACGGCCTCATGAAGCGCGGCATGCAGGTCACCGTGGTGCATGCGGGCGAGTGGCTCATGGAGCGCCAGCTTGACGACGTGGCGGGCAAGCTGCTGCAGCAGTCGCTGGCCGAGCGCGGCATGCAGTTCCTGATGCAGGCGCAGACGCAGGAACTGGTGGCCGGCGGCGACGGCCGCGTGGCCGCGGTGCGCTTCAAGGACGGCAGCGAGGTGCCCGCCCAGCTCGTCGTGATGGCCGTGGGCATCCGCCCCAACACGGCCCTGGCCGAGCAGATGCACCTGCACGTCAACCGCGGCATCGTCGTCAGCGACACGCTGCAGACCGTGACCGACCCGCGCATCTACGCCGTGGGCGAATGCGCGGCGCACCGCGGCATCGCCTACGGGCTGGTGGCGCCGCTGTTCGAGCAGGGCAAGGTGCTGGCCAACCACCTGGCGGAATGGGGTATCGGGCGCTACCAGGGCTCGCTCACCTCCACCAAGCTCAAGGTCACGGGCATCGACCTGTTTTCCGCCGGCGACTTCCAGGGCGGCGAGGGCACGGAGGAGATCGTGCTCAGCGACCCGCATGCCGAGGGCGGCGGTGTGTACAAGAAGCTGGTGCTCAAGGACGACCGGCTCGTGGGCGCCTGCCTCTATGGCGACACGGTGGACGGCAGCTGGTACTTCAAGCTGCTGCGTGACGGCCGCAGCGTGGCCGACATCCGCGACCGGCTCATGTTCGGCGAATCGCACCTGGGCGACGCGGGCCATCAGGGCCAGAACAAGGCCGCCGCCATGGCCGACAGCGACGAGGTCTGCGGCTGCAACGGCGTGACCAAGGGCCAGATCTGCAAGGCGATCAAGGACAAGGGCCTGTTCACGCTGGACGAGGTGCGCAAGCACACCAAGGCCAGCGCCAGCTGCGGCTCGTGCACCGGGCTGGTGGAGCAGATCCTCATGGCCACTGCGGGCGGCGACTATTCCGCCACGCCCAAGACCAAGCCCGTGTGCGCCTGCACCGACCACGGCCACCAGGCCGTGCGCGAAGCCATCCGCACACACCGGCTGCTGACCGTGGACGGCGTGTTTCGCTTCCTGGAGTGGAAGACGCCCAACGGCTGCGCCACCTGCCGCCCGGCCGTGAACTACTACCTCACCAGCACTTGGCCCAAGGAGGCGCGGGACGACCCGCAAAGCCGCTTCATCAACGAGCGCAGCCACGCCAACATCCAGAAGGATGGCACCTACAGCGTGGTGCCGCGCATGTGGGGCGGCGAGACCAGTGCCGCCGAACTGCGCCGCATTGCCGACGTGGTGGACAAGTACCAGATCCCCACGGTGAAGGTCACGGGCGGCCAGCGCATCGACCTGCTGGGCGTGAAGAAGGAAGACCTGGTCAACGTCTGGCGCGACATCGGCATGCCCTGCGGCCACGCCTACGCCAAGGCACTGCGCACGGTGAAGACCTGCGTGGGCAGCGAGTGGTGCCGCATGGGCACCCAGGACAGCACGCAGCTTGGCAAGGACCTGGAGCACGCCTTCGTGGGCATGTACGCGCCGCACAAGGTCAAGTTCGCCGTCAGCGGCTGCCCGCGCAACTGCGCCGAGAGCGGCATCAAGGACGTGGGGATCATCGGCGTGGACTCGGGCTGGGAGATGTACGTGGCCGGCAACGGCGGCATCAAGACCGAGGTGGCGCAGTTCTTCACCAAGCTCAAGACCGCCGAGGAGGTGCTGGAGTACACGGGCGCCTTCATGCAGCTGTACCGCCTGGAGGGCTGGTACCTGGAGCGCACGGTGCATTTCGTCGCCCGCGTGGGATTGGACTACGTCAAGCGCCGCGTACTCCAAGATGCCCCCGGCCGCCAGGCGCTGTGGCGCGAGCTGCAGGACGCGCTGGCGGGCGAGCCCGACCCGTGGTTCGAGTTCGAGCCGGCGGCGGTGGACCGGCGCCAGTTCATCCCGATCACGCAGATCCCCGCATGAACGTTGGCATGAGTTTCGGCCAAAAGTGTCTGTCACGCCCTGCCAGCAAGCGCCAACAGCTCCTAAAGGAATAGCTATGACCACCTGGACCCCGATCTGCTCCCTGGACGACATCCCCGTGCTCGGCGCGCGCCGCGTGGCCCGCCCGCACGGCATGGACGTGGCCGTCTTCCGCAACGACGCCGGCGGTGTGTTCGCCCTGCTCGACCGCTGCCCCCACAAGGGCGGCCCCTTGAGCCAGGGCATCGTCTTCGGCAACAGCGTGGCCTGCCCGCTGCACAACTGGACCATCGGCCTGTGCGACGGCCAGGCCGCCGCCCCCGACGAAGGCTGCACGCCGCGCTTTCAGGTCAAGGTGGAAGCCGGCACCGTCTACCTGGACGCCCAGGAACTGGCCCACCACGCCCTGGACCTGCAACGCCCGGTGGCCGGCCCCGCGTTGCGCTGCAAGGCAAACCCACCATGACCCCGCGCAGGCGCAACGCGCCGCGCAAGGCCAGGCCGAGCGCAGCGATGGCCCGAATGGGCTGTCCGGTTTCCGGGTTCCCTTCAGGATGCGCCGAGGAGCGCAGCGGCCAGCGGATCAGGGCTCGCGATTGTTTGAGCGAAGCGAGTTTGAGCGAGACCCCGCTGGACGCGAGCACCGCAGGTTGCCCGTAGCGAAGCGAAGGGACGCAGCCTGTAGGGTCGCCTTTCTTTTGGGTACTTTGCTTTGGCGAAGCAAAGAAAAGTACCTCGCCCGCCGGGGCGAGTCCCGGCCAGCCACATCCAAAAAGAATAGCTACTCGCGCCCACCACAAGCCCTAAAGCCCAAAAATACCAAGAGAACACGCCATGCAAGAAACCCGTTCCACCTGCCCCTACTGCGGCGTAGGCTGCGGCGTGATCATCCAGTCCGACGGCGACACCATCACCGGCGTGCGCGGCGACCCCCACCACCCCGCCAACTTCGGCCGCCTGTGCACCAAGGGCAGCACCCTGCACCTCACCGCCAGCCGGCCCGTCACACTGCAGACCCGGCTGCTGCAACCCCAGCTGCGCCCGCAGCGCGGCCAGGCAGCGCACCCCATCGACTGGGACGCGGCTCTCGACACCGCGGCGCAGCGCTTCGCCGCCACCATCGACCGCCACGGCCCCGACGCGGTGGGCTTCTATCTGAGCGGCCAGTTGCTCACCGAGGACTACTACGTCTTCAACAAGCTGGCCAAGGGCCTGATCGGCACCAACAACATCGACACCAACTCGCGCCTGTGCATGAGCAGCGCCGTGGCCGGCTACAAGGCCACGCTGGGCGCCGACGCGCCGCCCGCCTGCTACGACGACCTGGCCCACGCGCAATGCCTGTTCATCGCCGGCAGCAACACGGCCTGGGCGCACCCCATCGTGTTTCGCCGCATCGAGGACGCGCGCGCCGCCAACCCGGCCATGAAGATCATCGTGGCCGATCCGCGCCGCACCGACACCGCGGCCATGGCCGATCTGTTCCTGCCCCTGCTGCCGGGCAGCGACGTGATGCTGTTCAACGCCATGCTGCACGTGATGCTGCGCGAGGGCTGGGTGGACCAGGGCTACATCGCGCGCCACACCAGCGGCTTCGCCGATTTGCAGGCCGTGGTGCAGGACTGCACGCCCGAGCGCGCTGCCGCCGTCTGCGGCCTGCCGCCGCAGGACATTGCCACCGCAGCGCGCTGGTTCGCAGGCGTGGAGGGCATGGCGGAGGGTGGGCCGCGCCGGCCCACGCTGAGCCTGTACTGCCAGGGTCTCAACCAGAGCACCAGCGGCACGGCCAAGAACGCCGCGCTGATCCACCTGCACCTGGCCTGCGGGCAGATCGGCCAACCGGGCGCAGGCCCCTTCAGCCTGACGGGCCAGCCCAACGCCATGGGCGGACGCGAGGTGGGGGGCCTGGCCAACCTGCTGCCCGCGCACCGCGACATGGCCAACCCCGACCACCGCGCCGAAGTGGCCCGGCTGTGGGGCGTGGGGTCGGTGCCCGCGCGGCCCGGCAAGACGGCGGTGGAGATGTTCCAGGCCGCGGCCGACGGCGAGATCAAGGCGCTGTGGATCGCCTGCACCAACCCCGCGCAGAGCTTGCCCGACCAGACCACCGTGCGCCGCGCCCTGCAGCGCGCCGAGTTTGTGGTGGTGCAAGAGGCCTTCGCCACCACCGCCACCGCGCAGTACGCCGACCTGCTGCTGCCCGCCACCACCTGGGGCGAAAAGACCGGCACCGTCACCAACAGCGAGCGCCGCATCAGCCGCGTGCGCGCGGCAGTGGCCGCACCCGGCGGTGCGCGGCACGACTGGCAGATCGCGCTGGCGCTGGCGCAGCGGCTGGAGAGGCACCTGCGCCCCGGCCAGCCCACGCTGTTCCCCTACACCGGCGACACGGCGCAGGCCTGCGCCGAGGCCATCTGGAACGAACACCGCGAGACCACGCGCGGGCGCGACCTGGACATCACCGGCCTGACCTGGGCCGCGCTGGAGGCCGACGGGCCGCAGCAGTGGCCCTACCCGAGCGGCGCCCGCGCGGGCCGCGCGCGCCTGTATGCGGACGGCGTCTTTCCCACTCCCGACGGGCGTGCGCGCTTCGTCCCCGCGGCCTGGCAGCCCCTGTCCGAGCCGCCCAGCGCGCGCTACCCGTTCAGCCTGACCACGGGACGCCTGCGCGACCAGTGGCACGGCATGAGCCGCACCGGCACGCTGGGGCAGCTGTTCGGCCACGCGTCCGAGCCCGCGCTGCAGATGCACCCGCAGGACCTGCAGCGCCTGCAGTTGGCCGCTGGCGACCTGGCGCATGTGACCAGCGCGCGCGGCTCCATCATCGCGCCCGTGCAGGCCGACGACACGCTGGCACCCGGGCAGGCCTTCATGGCCATGCACTGGGGCGGCGAATACCTGGGCGGGCGCTCCAGCACGGGCCGGCCGCTGGCGGGCGTGAACGCGCTCACCACGCCGGCCTTCTGCCCTGGCTCCAAACAGCCGGAGCTCAAGCACGCGGCGGTGAAGGTGCTCAAGGCCGAGTTGCCCTGGACGCTGCTGGCCATGGCCTGGCTGCCCGAAGATGAAGCCCTGGCCGCGCGCGAGGCCCTGGCCGCGCTGATGCCAGAGCTACCCTTCGCCCACTGCGTGCCCTTCAGCGGCGCCGCGCCGGCGGCAGGGCCCGCGCGCACGGGCGTTCTGCTGCGCGGTGCCGCGCACGAGGCGCCGCCACCGGCCCTGCTCGCTCGCATCGAGCACCTGCTGCACCTGGACGGGCCTGGCACGCTGCGCTATGCCGACCGCCGCCGCGCCCAGCACCGCGCCGCGCGCCTGCAGCGCCAGGCCGACGGCCGCACCACTTTGGACGCACTGCTGCTGGCCGGCAATGGCAGCGCTGGCGGCTGGCTGCGCACGCTGCTGCAGGAAGAACTGCCCGTGCAGACCTATGGCCGGTTGCTGCTGCTGCCCACCCAGCAGCCGCCCGTGGCCGTGGCCGCACGCGGCAAGCGGGTGTGCGTCTGCATGAACGTGACCGATACCGACATCACCGAGCGCCTGGGCCAGTGCCAGGGCAGCCCGGCCGAGCGCTTGGCGCAGTTGCAGGGCGCGCTGCGCTGCGGCACGCAATGCGGCTCCTGCGTGCCCGAGCTCAAGCGCATGGTGCAGGCGGCGGTCGCCGGCATAGGCACCACTGCGGTGCAGGCAGCATGACGCGGCACACAATTCGCCGCACGCATATAACGGGCGGTTATCAGACATGCCGCAGAATGGACACCACTCGTCCCACCCGCCAGCCAATACCCCATGGGCATCAGCCACTACATCAAGGAAATCGGCCGCGGCGCACGCGGCGCCAAGGCACTGGACCGCGCGCAAGCCGCCGATCTGTTCGGGCAAGTGCTCGACGGCCAGGTGACCGATCTGGAGATCGGCGCCTTCTGCGTGGCCATGCGCATCAAGGGCGAGACCGCCGAGGAAATGTGCGGCCTGCTGGACGCGGTGCATGCGCGCATCGCCGCCATACCGGCCTGTGCGGGCGGGCAGCCGCTCATCGTGCTGCCCAGCTACAACGGCGCGCGCAAGCTGCCCGTGCTCACGCCGCTGCTGGCGCTGCTGCTGGCGCGCGAAGGCCTGCCCGTGCTGCTGCACAGCATGCGCACCGAGGCGCGCCGCGTTCTGGCATCAAATGTGCTTGAAGCGCTGGATATACCTGCGCTAACAGCTCCTCAATCCATAGCACCCGGCAGCGTGGCGCACATCGGCACCGCGGTGCTGCTGCCCGGGCTGGCGCGCCTGCTGGCGGTGCGCGAGGTGATCGGCCTGCGCACACCGGGGCACAGCGTGGCCAAGCTGATGAACCCCTGCGCCGGCCCGGCGCTGGTGGTGAGCAGCTTCACACACCCCGAATATTTCGACATCCTGAGCGGCACCTTTGCCACGCTGGGCGCGCACGCGTTGCTGTCGCGCGGGCTGGAGGGCGAGGTGGCGGCCGACCCGCGCCGCACGCCGCGCTACGACGCCTTCATTGGCGGCACGCACCAACTGCTGCAAGACCAGCAGCCCGGCACGGCCGCCGAAGTGCCGGGCCTGCCGACCGAGATCGACGTGGCCACCACCGCCGCCTATACCCGGCGCGTGCTGGCGGGCGATGCGCCCGTGCCCCCTGCCCTGCGCCAGCAGGTGGAACATATCTTGCACTTGAGCCGTCAAATCACTGCACAGGCCTCGTCATGACCACACCTTCTCTTCCAGCCCATGCAGGCAGCTGCACCCTGGTGGGCGCCGGCCCCGGCGACCCCGAGCTGCTCACCCTCAAGGCGGTGAAGGCCATCCAGGCCGCCACCGTGCTGCTGGTGGACGACCTGGTGAGCGACGCCATCGTCGCCCTGGCCCGCCCCGGCGCCCGCGTCGTGCATGTGGGCAAGCGCGGCGGCTGCAAGAGCACGCCCCAGGCGTTCATCGAAAAGCTCATGCTCACCGCCGTGCAGGAGGGCGAGACCGTGGTGCGCCTGAAGGGCGGCGATCCGTTCATCTTTGGGCGGGGAGGCGAAGAAGTGGAGCACCTGCGCGCGGCGGGCGTGCCGGTGCAGGTGGTCAATGGCATCACCGCCGGCCTGGCGGGCATGACGCAGCTGGGCGCGCCGCTCACCCACCGCGAACATGCGCACGGCGTGGTCTTCATCACGGGCCACAACAAGCCTGGGAACCAAGGCACCGACTGGCGCCAGCTGGCCGCCACCGCGCGCGATGCACGCCTGACCCTGGTGATCTACATGGGCGTGACCGGCTGCGCCCACATCCAGGAGGAACTGCTCACCGGCCTGCCTGCGCACACGCCGGCGGTGGTGATCCAGCATGTGAGCCTGCCGCAGCAGCGCCACGCGGTGACCACGCTGGGCCAGTTGCAGTCCACCATCACCCGCGAGGGGCTGGCCAGCCCCTCGGTGATCGTGATCGGCGACGTGGTACGCGGCATCCAGGCCGTGGCGCACGGCGAAGATGCAGCCCCGGTAGCAGGCACGCGCAGCCGGGCGGTGTGACGGCTCAGCCGGCGGCGCTGGCCTGCGCCGCCTGGCGGATCTGCGCGAAGCGCTCGGCCTGTTCCTTGCGCAGGGCCTTGCGCAGCAGCGCGGCCTCCCAGCGGCGGCGCTCGTCGTAGCTGGTGGGGGCCAGCGGCGGCACGGGGGTGGGTTTGCCCGCATCGTCCACTGCCACCATCGAGAAGAAACAGCTGTTCACATGCCGCACCACCTGGGTGCGGATGTTCTCGGCCACCACCTTGATGCCGATCTCCATGGACGACGTGCCAGTATGGTTGACGCTGGCCAGGAAGGTCACCAGTTCGCCCACGTGGATGGGCTGCAGGAACATCACCTGGTCCACGCTCAGCGTGACCACGTAGCTGCCCGAATAGCGGCTGGCGCAGGCATAGGCCACCTGGTCCAGCAGCTTGAGGATGGCGCCGCCGTGGACGTTGCCGGAGAAGTTGGCCATGTCGGGCGACATGAGCACGGTCATGCTGAGTTGGTGCGCGGGAAGGTGCATGGCGGTATTAGAGCGTGTTTACGCCGACCGTGCGAGGCCGGAGCACGTGCCTTCACCCGCCACGCCCCGTGTCACACCCGCGTCACGGTTTCTTGGTTTCCCCCAGTGGGCGCGTACGCCGGCGTTCCTAGCATGGTCCCTGCGCTGCCCATGGCGGTGCAGCGCCAGCCCAATACAAAAAGCAGGGAGCTCCCATGACCACACCGTTCATCGCCCACCCTTGTGCGCCGCGCAGGCGGCTGCTGCAGTCGCTGTGCGCGAGTGCCTGTGCGCTCGCGTGGCCGGCGCTGGCCCAGCAGCGCTCGGCAGACGCCAAGGCAGCCATCCTCATCGGGCGCTCCTCGGCACTGTCGGGCCCCATGGCGCCGTTCCTCACGCCGGTGCACGAGGGGCAGGAGGTCGCCCTGGCGGACTTCAATGAGGCCGGCGGCGTCGCAGGGCGCAAGGTGCAGCTCGTGTCCCTGGACGACAAGTTCGACGCCGCGCTCGCCCTGGACAACGCCCGCAGACTCGTGCAGGACAGCGGCGTGGTCGCGCTGTTCGGCCAGGCCGGCACCTCGCAGGTGCTGGCGCTGCTGCCCTACCTGGCGCAGGCACGCACGCCGCTGGTGGCCGTCTACACCGGCAGCCCCGCGGTGCACGGCGCGCGCAGCCCCTACCTGTTCACCACCAGCGCCAGCTACGCGGACGAGCTGGTGAAGATCGTGCGCAACCTCGTGGCCATTCAGACCACGCGCATCGGCGTCGCCTACGAGAACAACGACTTCGGCAAGCTCGCCCTGCCCCTGGTCGAGAAGGCCATCACGGCCGAGGGCGGCACCTTCGTGGGCGCCCATGCCATGCACAGCAGCGGCCAGGACGCCGAGGCCGCCGCCAAGGCCCTGGCGGCCCTGCGGCCGCAAGCCGTGGTGATGATTGCCGCGGGCCCGCCCGTGGTGGCCTACGTGCGCGCCAATAAGGCGCACCTGGGCGTGCCGGTGTACACGCTGTCGCTGGGCGCGGGTGCGCAGGTCATCCGCGCGCTGGGCAGTGACGCGCGCGGGCTGGCCGTGGCGCGCACCACGCCGCCGCCCACGCGGCTGACCACCGCCGTGGCGCGCGAGTTCCAGGCGTCCATGAAGCGCCACGGCCACCCCGTGGACTATGACCGCTTCAGGGGCTACCTGGACGCGCGCATCCTCATTGAAGGCCTGCGCGCCTCGGGCCCTTCGGTGACGGGCGCATCGCTGGCGGCGACCCTGGAAGGGCTGCACAAGGTGGACCTGGGCGGCTACACCTACCAGTACAGTGCGCAGAACCGCAATGGCTCCAGCTACGTGGACATTGCCGTGATCGGGCCCGACGGCAACTACATGCACTGAACTGCCTGCACTGCACGGCCTCGGAGCCCGTACGCGACAATCGGCGGCTTTGCCCGCCAGGTTGCTGCCCGTGTCCACACCCTTCTTTGATGCCGTCATCATCGGCGCCGGCGCCGCCGGTCTGTTCTGCGCCGCCCAGGCGGGCCAGCGCGGGCTCAAGGTGCTGCTCGTCGACCATGCCGACAAAGTGGCCGAGAAGGTCCGCATCTCGGGCGGTGGGCGCTGCAACTTCACCAACCGCGACCTGGACGTGCGCGCGCCGCACAAGCACTTCGTGGGGCAGAACGCGCAGTTCTGCCGCTCCGCGCTGTCGCGCTACACGCCGGCGGACTTCATCGCGCTGGTGGAGCGCCACGGCATCGCCTACCACGAGAAGCACAAGGGCCAGCTGTTTGCCGACCGCTCGGCCGAGGACATCATCGCCATGCTGCTGGCCGAATGCGCCCAGGGGCGCGTGGAGCGCTGGCAGCCCTGCGGGGTCAAGAATGTAGTCTTTTTGGCCGATGAGGCAGGCGGTAAAAGCGCTGGCAGCTATCAAATTGATACCGATCGCGGCCCGGTGCAGGCGCGCAGCCTGGTGGTGGCGACGGGCGGGCTGTCCATCCCCAAGATCGGTGCCACGGACTTCGGCTACCGGCTGGCACAGCAGTTCGGACTGCCGCTGGTGGCGCAACGCCCCGGCCTGGTGCCGCTGACCTTCGACGGCCAGGCCTGGGCGCCCTACGCACAGCTTGCCGGGCTGGCACTGCCGGTGGAGATCAGCACCGGCGCCAAGAAGGAACGCATGGCCTTCGTGGAAGACCTGCTGTTCACGCACCGCGGGCTGTCGGGCCCGGCCGTGCTGCAGATCTCCAGCTATTGGCAGCCGGGCACGCCGCTGGCCATCAACCTCGCACCGGGCGTGGACCTGCCGGCCGCACTGGCCCAAGCCAAGGTGCGCTCGCGCAAGCTGATCGCCAACGAACTCGCCGCGCTCGTGCCCAGCCGTCTGGCCGACGCCTGGGCCAGCCAGATCGTGGACTGGCAGCGCCCCATCAACGAAGCCGCGGACAAGGCCCTGGCGCGGTTGGCCGAGCGGCTGGCGCGCTGGGAGCTCACCCCCACGGGCACCGAAGGCTACAAGAAGGCCGAGGTGACGCTGGGAGGCGTGGACACGCGCGCCCTGTCGCAACAGACCATGGAATGCAAGGCCCAGCCGGGCCTGTACTTTATCGGCGAGGTGGTAGACATCACCGGCTGGCTGGGCGGCTACAACTTCCAATGGGCCTGGGCCAGCGCCCACGCCTGCGCCCAGGCCCTCCCGCTCCACTGAACGCCCTCCGTCTCTAGGGGCCGTCTGCGCGCGAATTTCTGGCCGATTTTTAATATTCATGTAAAATGAATCTTAAGAAAACCGCCCTGCCAAAGGCCCGCCATGTCCCTGCCCCCGCTCGTCTCCGCCTCCCGCCCGGCCCAGTCCGCCGCTCCGCTGCAAGGCTGGCCTTTGCTGCGACTGGGGTTTCGGCCCTTCTACCTGGGCACGGCCCTGCTGGCCTGTCTGGCGGTGCCGCTGTGGATAGCGATCTTTCTGGGCCGCATCCAGGTGCCGTTGCCGATGTCACCTTTGCTGTGGCACGCGCACGAGATGCTGTTCGGCTTCGCCGCAGGCGTGGTGGTGGGCTTTCTGCTCACCGCCGTCAAGGCCTGGACCGGCCTGGAGACGGCCCGCGGTCCGCTGCTGGGCGCGCTGGCCCTGCTGTGGCTGGCCGCGCGGCTGGCTTCGCTGGTGGCGCCCTACGCCGTCTATGCCACGCTGGACATGCTGCTGCTGCCGGCCGTGGCCGCCGTGCTGCTGCGCGTGCTGATCAAGGCCGGCAACAAGCGCAACATTCCGCTGATCTGCCTGTTGCTGCTGATGGCTGCGGCCAACCTGGTGTTCCATCTTTCGGTGCTGGGCATCGTGGCGGTGCCGGCCGTGAGCGCGCTGTATGCCGAGCTGGCGCTGATCCTCATGGTGGTGAGCGTGATCACCGGCCGCGTGGTGCCCATGTTCACGCGCAACGTGACGCCCGGCCTGGTCATCAACATGCCGCGCAAGTTCGAGCTGTCGCTGCTGGCCGTCACGGCCGTGGCGCTGGCGCTGTGGGTGTTCGCAGCGCCCGCGCCGGTGGTGCTGGTGGCCAGCCTCGCGGCGGGTGTGATGCATGCGGTGCGGCTGTGGAAGTGGCATCCGCAGGTCACGTTCAAGCGCCCCATCCTCTGGATCCTGCACGCTTCGTACGCATGGCTGCCCCTGGGCTTCGTGCTGCTGGCGCTGGCGCAACTGGGCTGGGTCGTGCCGTCGCTGGCCGTGCATGCCTTTGCCGTGGGCGTGATCGGCGGGCTGATCATCGGCATGGTCACGCGCACCGCGCGCGGCCATACGGGCCGGCCGCTGCAGCCCTCGCGCGGCGAGGTGGTGGCCTATGCCCTGGTGATGCTGGCCGCCGTGCTGCGCGTGCTGGTGCCCGCCGTGCAACCCGCGTGGTACGCCTATGCGCTGGAAGGCGCCGCCTGCTTGTGGACCATCGCCTTCGCGATCTACCTCGTGATCTACACCCCCTGGCTGATGCGCACCCGTCTGGACGGCAAGGACGGCTGATGCCGGCCCATGCCTCACAACTGCAAGCTCCCTCCCCCCTTTTTTTACACACACCCGAAAGGTTGAACCATGAGCAACACCGTTTCCGTGATCGACGTACGCACCATCGCTCCTTATGAGCGCCATGCGCAAATCTTTGGCCGCCTGGACGCGCTGGGCGCGGGCGAGTCGCTGCAGATCGTGAACGACCACGACCCCGTGCCGCTGCGCATGCAACTGGAAGGCCGTGCACCCGGCCAGTTCCAGTGGGCGTACCTGGAGGCAGGCCCCCGACAGTGGCAGATCGAAATCACCAAACTGGCATCCAAGACCCAGGCCGCCGCAGAGGCTGAAGACTCCTGCTGCTCGGGCGGTGCTTGCTGCGGCTGATCGGCAAAGCCACTCAACCAAAGCAAAAGGGGCAGGTATCACCTGCCCCTTTTTGATCGTCCCTGCTTCACAGCCCCAGCGCCAGCTGCGCCTCCTCGCTCATCATGGAGCGGTCCCAGGGCGGGTCAAACACCAGATTCACCGTGATCTCGCCCACGCGCGGCAGGGCCAGCAGCTTGTCGCACACCTCGTCGGCAATCGCTTCGCCCATGCCGCAGCCGGGGGCGGTGAGCGTCATGTCCACCAGCGCGCGCACCTTGTGGGCATCGTCGGGCAAGGGCTCGAAAGCCAGCCGGTACACCAGGCCCAGGTCCACGATGTTCACCGGGATCTCCGGGTCGTAGCAGGTGCGCAGCGTCTCCCACACCAGCGGCTCCAGTTCCTCGATGGGCAGGTCCGCGGGCGCAGTGATAGTCTCGGGCGGCGTCTTGCCGATAGCGTCGGCATCCACACCCTTCAGCCGCATGAGCTGGCCTTCGACCAGCAGCGTGAAGGAAGAACCCAGCGCCTGCGTGATCTGCGCCAGTTGCCCGGCCTCCAGTTCGATCGGCTCGCCGCTGGGAATCGCCTCCACGATCACGTTGCGGCGCACCAGCACATCCTCGCGATGGCGGCGGTAGGTCATGCGGGCTCCTCCTCAGTACTTACGCTCTGGCCGTTGCCGTTGTCGGCAATCGCATGCATCAGCGCATGCCAGCCCAGCAGGGCGCACTTGATGCGGCTGGGGTACTGGCGCACGCCGGCCAGGCTGACCAGCTTGCCCAGCGGGGCGTCCTCAGGCGCCTCCTCTCCCGTCAGCACCGCACGAAAGTGCTGCTGCAGCGCCTGCGCGGCGGCAACCTCCTTGCCCTTCACGGCCTCGGTCATCATCGAGGTAGAGGCCATGCAAATCGCGCACCCCTGGCCGGTGAAGCGGATGTCCTGCACGCGCCCTTGCTGCAGCTGCAGCTCCACGGCAATGCGGTCGCCACACGACGGGTTGGTGCCCTGCGCCTGGTGCGTGGGCTGCGGCAAATGGCCGAAGTTGCGCGGTGCGCGCTTGTGCTCCAGCACCACTTCCTGGTACAGCTCGTTCTCGGCGTTGCCGGTGAATCCAGTCATCGCATGACCTCCAGCGCCTGTGCCACGCCGGCGATCAAGCGCTCGACCTCCTCATGGCTGTTGTACAGCGCGAACGATGCGCGCGTGGTCGGCCCCAGCCCCAGGTGCTCCTGCAGCGGCTGTGCGCAGTGGTGGCCCGTGCGCGCGGCGATGCCGCGCTCGTCCAGCAGCGTGCCGATGTCGTGCGGGTGCACGTCGCGTGCCACAAACGACACCAGCGACGCCTGCGTGGCATGCGGGGCAAGCACCGTCACACCCTCCAACGCCGACAAGCCCGCCAGCGCCTGCGCGCGCAGGGTCTGCACGTGCAGGTCAATGGCCTCTCGGCCAATACCATCGATGAAGCGCGCCGCCGCCGCCAGGCCCACGGCCCCGGCCACGTTGGGCGTGCCGCCTTCCAGCCGCGCAGGCAGCGCCGCATAGCCCGCAGCGGTGTAGCTCACCCACTCCACCATGTCGCCCCCCAGGCGCAGCGGGTACAACCGCTCCAGCGCCTCGCGCCGGCCGGCCAGTGCGCCGGTGCCCATGGGCCCGTACATCTTGTGGCCGGAGAAGGCCATGAAGTCCGCCTCCAGCTCCGCCAGAGCGGGCATGGCATGGCCCACCGCCTGCGCGGCATCCAGCACCGTGAGGGCGCCAGCCGCGCGTGCCATGGCCAGCAGCGCCTCATACGGAGGACGCTCGCCCGTGGCATTGGCGCAGGCCGTGAGTGCCAGCACACGGGTGTTGGGTGTGAGCAATGGCGCCAGATCGGCCTCATGCACGCGCCCCTGAGCGTCGGGCTGGAGGACGACCAGTTCCGCCCCGCTCATGCGTGCAGCCTGCTGCCAGGGCACCAGGTTGGCATGGTGCTCCAGCCCGCTCACGATGATGCGGTCGCCGGGGCGCAGCCAGGCCTTGCCCGGCCCCGCTGCCCACAACCCTTGGGCCACGAGGTTCAGCGCCTCGGTCGTGCCGCTGGTGAAGACCAGTTCATGCTGCGTGCCCGCGCCGATGAAGCGCTTGAGCGTGGCGCGCGCCTCTTCAAAGGCGTCGGTGGCGCGCTGGCTCAGCGTGTGCACGCCGCGGTGAATGTTGGCGCGGTCATGGCGTTCGAAGCGCTGCATGGCTTCCTGCACCGCCAGCGGCATCTGCGTGGTGGCGGCGTTGTCCAGATAGGCCAGGGGCTGGCCGTGGATGCGCTGCGCCAGCACCGGAAACTGCGCGCGCAGTGCCTGCACCGGCAGGCCGCCGGTGTGCAACAAAGGATGTGGTTTACCCATGGTGTGCTTCCTCGGCTGTGGGCTTCAGGCGGGCGATCGCACCGGCCAGCCAGCCGCTCTGCAGCCACTGCGCCAGCATGCCGTCCCCCTCGGTCCCCAGGCATCGATCAAGCAACGCTTGGGCCATGCCTTCGATGATGAGCGCGCGCGCAGCCGCGTCATCCAACCCGCGCTGGCGGGCGTAGAACAGCGCATCCTCGGGCAACGCGCCCCAGGTAGCGCCGTGCGCGGCCTGCACGTTGTCGTGCAGGATCTCCAGGTGCGGGCGCAGGATCAAACGTGGCTGGCCCGCCAGCGGCACGCCGGCCAGGCGCTGGCGCACATCGGCCCCGTCACTGCCGGGCGCGATGCGCGTATAGGCATTCGCCACCGCGTGGGCGCGGCCCTGGGCCAGGGCCAGGGTCTCGACCTGGCTCACGGCTTGGGCGGCTTGCAGGTCGGTGTACGTCTGCTGGTCCAGCTTGCCGTCCGCCAACAGCAGCAACGCGGCCTGCCGCGCGCTGGCGCCCGCGCCCTGCAGCGTGATGTGGCTGCGTTGCAGGTGGTAGCTGGCGCCCGTGGCAACCAGCGCCTGGGCATAAGCGGCACCTGCCGCCACATGGACCTGCAGGTGGTGCGCCACGCGGTCGTCAGCCAACGGCGCAGCGACGCGCAGGTGTTGTAGCCGTGCCCCCTGCGCCAGACGAATGTGGGCGTGCAGGTTTTGCGCCACGGTCGACAGACCGTCTGCGGCAGGCCGCTCATGGGTTTCGATCAGAACGCACTGCACGCCGGCTTCCACGTCCAGCACCAGCAAGGGCGCCTCGGCCGCGGCGCCGGGCTGGTGGTACAGCTCCAGGCGCACAGGCTCGCGCTCACGGCCCGGCGTGGCGGCCACGCGCAGGCGCAGGCCCCGGCGACACAGGGCACGGTGCGCCCAGGCGAAGGGGGCGGCGGCCCCATCCCCACCGCCGGACTCTGGCGACGGCAGCCCTGCCATCAACTCGGCGCGCTGCGCCGGATCCAGGGCGTCCAGCCAACGCGCCTGGACGCTGGTGGCCGCCTGTGCATGGGGCAGGCGCAGCGTCCAGCCCGCACCCGCGGGCAAGGAGGGCTCATCGACGACCTCGGCCTGCGTTCCCAGCCAGTCCTGCAGCGCGGGCGGGGGCAAGTGGTGAAAGGCTTCGCTGCGCCGGGCAATCCAGCCCTGCGTCTGCAGGCGCTTGCGCGCGGCGTGCATGTCGGCTTGTGCGCTGTTCATGGTGTCATGCCTCCGCCGTGGCAGGTTGGCGCGCAAAGCCCGTGCGGGCGATGCGCCGCGCCAGCTCCACGTCGCCCGTCTCGGCGATGCGGCCCTGGTCCAAGCGCAGCACGGTGTCGGGCTGCAGCTGCTCGATCAGGTGCAGGTAGTGCGATACGACGATGAAGGCCGTGCCCTGTTCGCGCAGTTTCTGCACCAACGCGACCACGGCGCGCACGCCGTCCACGTCCATGCCCGAGTCGATCTCGTCCAGCAGCGCCAGGCGCGGTTGCAGCAGGGCCAGCTGCAGCAGTTCATTGCGCTTGCGCTCGCCGCCGGAAAAACCTTCGTTCACCGGGCGGCCCAGCATGGCCTGGGGCAGCCCCAGTTCCTGGGCGGCCTGCTTGGCGCTGGCCAGGAAGTCGAACGCGTCCAGCGGCTGCTGGCCGCGCGCCTCGTGCACGGCATTCAGCGCGGTGCGGATGAACAGGTTGTTCTTCACGCCGGGCACATCGGGCGGCGACTGGAAGGACACGAACAGCCCCGCGCGGGCGCGCTCATGCGCGGGCAGCTGCAGCAGGTCCTGCCCGTCCAGCAGCGCCTGGCCGTCCTGCACCTGGTAACTCGGGTGGCCGGCCAGCGCCATGCCCAGCGTGCTCTTGCCGCTGCCGTTGGCGCCCATCAGCACGACGAGCGCGCCGGCGGGCACGTCCAGCGAGACCGATTGCAGCACGGTGCGCTCGCCAACGCGCACACGCAGGTCGCGCACTTGCAGCAAAGGAGTGGTGGAGGTCATGTGGGTTTCCTATTAATTTGATAGCTATTCGCGCTGGATGGATAAGGGCTGGATGCCGTTTTTATTCAAATCTTGTGATCTCAGCCCACCGCGCCTTCCAGCGACACGGCAAGCAGCGCCTTGGCTTCCAGCGCGAATTCCATGGGCAACTCTTCCAGCACCGCCTGGCAAAAGCCGCCGACGATGAGGGCCGTGGCCTCCTGCGGGTCGATGCCGCGCTGCTGGCAATAGAACAGGCGCTCCTCCGAGATGCGCGTGGTGGTGGCCTCGTGCTCCACCACGGCATCGCTGCGCGCAGTGTCCACGTAGGGGAAGGTGTGTGCGCCGCAGTCGGGCCCGATGAGCAGCGAGTCGCACTGCGTGTGGTTGCGCGCGCTGGCGGCGCCGGGGTTCACGCGCACCAGGCCGCGGTAGCTGTTGTGCGCGTGGCCCGCGCTGATGCCCTTGGAGACGATGCGGCTGGTGGTGTTCTTGCCCAGGTGGATCATCTTGGTGCCGGTGTCCGCCTGCTGGAAGTGGTTGGACACGGCGATGGAGTGGAACTCGCCGTTCGATTCGTCGCCGCGCAGCACCACGCTGGGGTACTTCCAGGTGATGGCCGAGCCGGTCTCGATCTGCGTCCAGGCGATGCGCGAGCGCCTGCCGGCCGCCAGGCCGCGCTTGGTCACGAAGTTGTAGATGCCGCCCACGCCGTTCTCGTCGCCGGGGTACCAGTTCTGCACCGTGGAGTACTTGATGAACGCGTCGTCGTGCGCGATCAACTCCACCACTGCGGCGTGCAACTGGTTCTCGTCGCGCTGCGGGGCGGTGCAGCCCTCCAGATAGCTGACCGAACTACCCTCCTCGGCAATGATCAGCGTGCGCTCGAACTGCCCCGTGTTCTGCGCGTTGATGCGGAAGTAGGACGACAGCTCCATGGGGCACTTCACGCCCTTGGGGATGTAGACAAAGGAGCCATCGGAAAACACCGCCGAGTTCAGCGCGGCGTAGAAGTTGTCGCCCTGCGGCACCACGGTCCCCAGGTATTTCTCGACCAGCTCCGGGTGGTTCTGCACCGCATGCGAGAACGAGCAGAAGATCACGCCCACTTCGGCCAGCTGCTCGCGGAAGGTGGTGCCCACCGAGACCGAGTCGAACACCGCGTCCACCGCCACGCCCGCCAGGCGGGCGCGCTCGTGCAGCGGCACGTTGAGCTTCTCGTAGGTCTCCAGCAGCTTGGGGTCCACCTCGTCCAGGCTCTTGGGTGCGTTCTTGAGCGACTTGGGTGCCGAGTAGTAGCTCAGCGCCTGAAAATCGATGGGCTCGATCTTCAGGTGCGCCCAGTCGGGCAACTCCATCGCACGCCAGCGCTCGAAGGCCGCCAGCCGCCAGTCCAGCAAGAACTGCGGCTCGCGTTTCTTGCGCGAGATGGCGCGGATGGTGTCCTCGTCCAGGCCCGGCGGCAGGGAATCGGACTCGACGTCGGTGACGAAACCATGCTGGTACGGGCGCTGCAGCGCCTGCTCCAGCGCGGGCGCCTGCGGCGCATCGCGACCGGCGACGGGCGCGTCGAGGATGGCGGGTTGTGAGGACATGACCGTGGGGCGGAGTTTTTAATATTCATATGTTATGAATCTTTTAAAAATCCGCCAAACCCGCATGCGGTCCCTGCACCCGCATCAGGGGTTTACCGGCTCGCCGCTTCTTGGGCCAGCGGCTTGACGTCAGGCCAGCGCATCACCCCACTGAGCCGGTCACCTCGCCCCAGCGCACCACGCCCAGCCAGTTGCGCAGCGCCACCACGCCGGGCGGCGTGATCTCCAGCGCGCGCGATGCCTGCGCGCGCCGCAGCCAGCCGCGCTCCAGGCAATGCACGCACAGCAGCGCCCCCAGGCGCCCGGCCATGTGGGGGCGGCGCTCACTCCAGTCCAGACAGGGCCGGCATGGCGGGCGCCGCGCGGCGCCTGCGGCCAGTGCGTCCTGCGCGGCCAGGCCCAGCGGTGCCAGCACAGCCTGCGCCCGGCCGGTCACCCGCCCACCCGCATCGTCATCGAAGACGATGGCGCCCTCCTCCAACAGGTGCGCGGCGATGGCCACGCCCAGGCGGCCGGCAATATGGTCATAGCAGGTACGCGCCTGGCGCAGCGCCGCGTCGCGCGGGCCCACGACCACGGGCCGCGGCGCCGTCGCCTGCCGCACGGCCAGCTGCATCAGCCCTTCCAGCAAATGCGCCACCTCGGGCGAAGCCAGGCGGTGGTACCGATGGCGCCCCTGGCGTTCCAGCACCAGCAGCCCGGCCTCCACCAACAGGCCCAGGTGGCGGCTGGCCGTGGCGGCAGACACGCGCCCGGCCTCGGCCAATTCACGTGCCGTGAGGGCGCGACCGTCCATCAGCGCGACCAGCATGGCGGTGCGCGCCGGCTCGCCCACCAGGGCCGCGACATGCGCAATCTGGTTGGTATTCATGCGCGCAGTGTGCCGCAGCCAGCCCGGCGCACGCTTCGCTCCAGGACGAAGCATCGGCCGTGCGACGGCCGGCACCATGGAGGCATCCACCCACCACAGGAGCACGCCATGCCCATCACCTGTTTCATCCGCTACGAAATCGACCCCTTTCAGCGCGAGGCCTTCCGCGCCTATGCCGAAGCCTGGGGGCGCATCATCCCGCGCTGCGGCGGCCACCTGCTGGGCTACTTTCTGCCCAGCGAGGGCACCAACTACGAGGCCTGGGGCCTGATCGCCTTCGCCAGCCTGGCCGACTACGAGGCCTACCGCGCCCGGCTCAAGGCCGACCCCGAGGGCCGCGCCAACTTCGAGATGGCGCAGCGCCAGCGCTTCATCCTGCGCGAGGAACGCAGCTTCACCGAGGCGGTGGCGGGCACCCTCGCGCGCCCCGCATCGCCCACCACCACGCAGGCCCAGCCATGATCGCCGTCATCTTTGAAGTGCAGCCGAGCAGCGACGGCCGCCAGGCCTACCTGGACCTGGCGGCGGACCTGCGCGCCGCGCTGCAGGCCATCGACGGCTTCATTTCCGTGGAGCGCTTCGAGAGCCTGTCCACGCCCGGCAAGCTGCTGTCGCTGAGCTTCTGGCGCGACGAAGAGGCCGTGGCCCGCTGGCGCGCGTTGCCGCAGCACCGCCAGGCCCAGGCGGCGGGCCGCGCAGGCGTGTTTGCCGACTACCGGCTGCGCGTGGCCACCGTGCAGCGCGACTACGGCCTGCATGCGCGAGGAGAGGCACCCGCCGACTCGCGCGCCTGCCATGCGCCGCGGCCTGTGCCCAACCCCGCGCCAGGCAGCCGCTTGCCCGGCAGCGCAGAGCCGTTATAATGCTCGGCTCTGCTGGCATGACCCCGTCGGCCGGATACTAGTTACAGACGGGGAAAACCGCCGTATATGGCTTTTGGGCCCGATCTTCCCGAAAACCCGCTAGCGGCACCTATTGGAAAACATTAGCTAATGACGACCATTCGTGTAAAAGAAAACGAACCCTTTGACGTGGCCCTGCGCCGCTTCAAGCGCACCATCGAAAAGCTGGGCCTGCTGACCGACCTGCGCGCCCGTGAGTTCTACGAGAAGCCCACCGCCGAGCGCAAGCGCAAGAAGGCTGCCGCCGTGAAGCGCCACTACAAGCGCGTGCGCAGCATGCAGCTGCCCAAGAAGCTGTACTAAGCACAGCCCGGCGTTGACACCAGACGCCACAAAACCCGCGCTAGGGACGCCAAGCGCGGGTTTTTTGTTTTCTACACCGTTTGACTGGAGAAACACCATGAGCCTTAAGGACCAGATCACCGAAGACATGAAAACCGCCATGCGCGCCAAGGACAGCGAGCGCCTGGGCACCATCCGCCTGCTGCAGGCCGCCATGAAGCAAAAGGAAGTGGACGAGCGCATCACGCTGGATGACGCGGCCATCGTGGCCATCGTGGACAAGCTGATCAAGCAGCGCAAGGACAGCATCACCGCCTTCGAGGGCGCGGGCCGCCAGGACCTGGCCGACAAGGAAAAGGCCGAAATGGCCGTGCTGCAGGCCTACCTGCCCGAACGCATGTCGGCCGACGAAGTGGCTACCGCCGTGAAGGCCATCGTGGCCGAAGTCGGCGCAGAACTGGGCAAGACGGTGGGCCCCGGAGACATGGGCAAGGTGATGGGCGTGGTCAAGACCCGCCTGGCCGGCAAGGCCGACATGGGCCAGGTGTCGGCCGCCGTGAAGGCCGCGCTGAGCAGTTAATTGCCACTATGCTATTCATAGCTGCTTGCGCTTGATCTGTATCGATCACAGACCCATTTGGCATTGAGTTCATTCGCTGGCAAGCGCTGGTAGCTATCGTTTTCGCTGCGCCGCACACGCCCCGCTCAACAGCCGCTCGGACACCCACAGACCTGGCTGCTGGCAGACCGCTGGGCCGCGCGGGGCACGCCCCCCGTATTGGGCGTCCCCCCGCCATTCCGTGCGCAGCGGCAAACGTCCTGCCAACGTCACGAAAGACGCAGACACGGGCGCGCACATTGAACGGACGCTCTCCTCGGTGAACAATGGCGGGCTTACATCGTTTGAAAAGCCACCCATGCAGCAGCAACGCACCCACAAGATCGCCGTGATCGCCGGAGACGGCATCGGCAAGGAAGTCATGCCCGAAGGCCTGCGCGCCGTGCAGGCCGCCGCCCGGCGCTTCGGCCTGAACCTGGAACTGCACACCTTCGACTGGGCGCATTGCGACTATTACGCCCAGCACGGCCAGATGATGCCCGACGACTGGAAGGCGCAGCTGTCGGGCATGGATGCGATCTTCTTCGGCGCCGTGGGCTGGCCGGCGACCGTACCCGATCACATCTCGCTGTGGGGTTCGCTGCTAAAAATGCGCCGCGAGTTCGACCAGTACATCAACCTGCGCCCCGTGCGTCTGTTCGAGGGCGTGCCCTGCCCGCTGGCCGGCCGCAAGCCCGGCGATATCGACTACCTCGTGGTGCGCGAGAACACCGAGGGCGAATACACGTCGCTGGGCGGCATCATGTACGAGGGAACGGACCGCGAGATCGTGATCCAGGAGTCGGTCTACTCGCGCCACGGCGCCAACCGCCTGCTGAAGTTCGCCTTCGACCTGGCGCAAAGCCGCCCGCGCAAGCACGTGACGCTGGCCACCAAAAGCAACGGCATCGCCATCAGCATGCCCTGGTGGGACCAGCGCGCCGACGATGTCGCCAAGGGCTACCCCGAAGTCACGCTGGACAAGCAGCACATCGACATCCTCACCGCGCGCTTCGTGCTGCAGCCGGGGCGCTTCGACGTGGTGGCCGCTACCAATCTGTTTGGCGACATCCTCTCCGACCTGGGGCCGGCCACCACCGGCACCATCGGCCTGGCACCGTCGGCCAACCTGAACCCCGAGCGCACCTTCCCCAGCCTGTTCGAGCCCGTGCACGGCTCGGCGCCGGACATCTACGGCCAGAACATCGCCAACCCGATCGCCATGATCTGGTCCGGTGCGCTGATGCTGGACTTCCTGACCCACGGCCAAGGTGCGGGGCGGCAGGCCCACGATGCCATCGTTGCGGCCATCGAAGAGATCATCAAAATCGGCCCGCGCACGCCAGACCTGGGCGGTGCGGCAAGCACCACGCAGGTGGGCGAGGCCATCGCCGCGCGCATCGCGCACGGGTAACCCCCGCCCGCAGGGCGCGGCATGCTTTTGTCAACGGACTTACGCTATTAATTAAATAGCATGTAGCGCTTATCCATCAAGCGCTGCAGCCCATTTCTGCAACATATTGCGCAAGCCCCCGCTGCGCGCAATGGCCGCGTTCCCGCCGCGGTCCGCACGGCCGGGTTAGCATAGCCCCCCACACTATTTTTTGAATCACCCCATGTCCCACACCCACGGGCAAAAAGACAAGCTGATCGCACGCGTGCGGCGCATCAAGGGCCAGATGGAGGGCATCGAGCGCGCCCTGGAGGGTGACGCCGCGTGCGCGGAAGTGCTGCGGCAGCTCGCTTCGGCACGCGGCGCCATGAATGGTCTGACCACCGAAGTCATGCTGGGCCACCTGCAGGAACACGTGGTGGGCGCCCGCACCGACGCCGAGCGCCGCACCGGCGGCGAAGAAATGATGGACATCCTGCGCTCGTACCTGAAATGACTTCCTCCACCCTGCACACTGCGGGCGCCGCGCCCGCACCCTTCCCCGCCGACCATCACCACGTCTTCCTGGGCGCGGAACACCAGCGCAACGAGCGGCGCGTGTGGCTCGTGATCGCGCTGACGGCCGGCATGATGGTCGCCGAGATCCTGGCGGGCAAACTGTACGGCTCGATGGCCCTGGTGGCCGACGGCTGGCACATGTCCACGCACGCCGGTGCCATGCTGATCACGGCGCTGGCCTATGGGTATGCACGCCGCCATGCGGCCAACCCACGCTTCTCGTTCGGCACCGGCAAGATGGGCGACCTGGCTGGCTTCGCCAGCGCCGTGGTGCTAGCCATCGTGGCGCTGCTCATCGCGTGGGAGAGCTTCCTGCGGCTGACCAACCCCGTGCCCATCCGCTTCGAGCAGGCGATCGCCGTGGCGGTGATCGGCCTGGTGGTGAACCTGGTGTCCGCCCGGCTGCTGCATGGCGGACAGGGGCACCACCACCATGGCCACGATCACGGGCACGACCATCACCACGCCGACCACGACCACGATCACGGCCGCCATGGCCACGACAACAACCTGCGCGCGGCGTACCTGCATGTGCTGGCCGACGCGCTGACCTCCGTGCTGGCCATCGCGGCGCTGCTCGTGGGGCGCAGCTACGGCTGGCTCTGGGCCGACCCGGCCATGGGCGTGGTGGGCGCCCTGGTGATCGCCCGCTGGTCCTGGGGGTTGATCCGTGACGCCGGCAGCGTGCTGCTGGATGCGCCGGCCGAAGGGCCGCAGGTCCGCCAGGAGATCGAGGACATCCTCGCCGCCACGGGCGACACGCTGAAAGACCTGCACGTCTGGCAGGTCGGCCCGGGCCATTTTGCTGCCATCATCTCCGTCGCCTCGGCCACGCCGCAACCCGCGCAACACTACAAGGCCCTGCTGCTGCCAGTGCACGAGCTGTCGCACGTCACCGTGGAAGTACAGGTGCTTTGAGCACACATGCCATGAGTCACCCTCCCTTGCCGTTCTCCCAGGCCTGCGAAAACAACCAGGCGCCCATCTTCGCCGTGCTGCAGCAGGCCTTTGCCGACCGGCGGCATGTGCTGGAGGTGGGTTCGGGCACGGGCCAGCACAGCGTGTATTTCGCGCCGCGCCTGCCCCACCTGGTGTGGCAGACCAGCGACCTGGCGGACAACCACGCGGGCATACGCGCCTGGCATGCGCAGCACCCGGCGCCCAACCTGCGCCCGCCGCTGCTGCTGGACCTGGCGCACAGCGATTGGCCGCAGGGCGACCCTGGCAGCGGGCCGTTCGACGCGGTATTCAGCAGCAACACCGCGCACATCGTGGCCTGGCCGTTGGTGCAGCGCCTGTTCGCGCTGGCCCGTGCCCACCTGCCTGGCGGCGGCGTGCTGGCGCTGTACGGCCCCTTCAACTACGGCGGCACCTACACCAGTGACAGCAACCGCGCCTTTGATGCCTGGCTGCGCCAGCGCGACCCGCACAGCGGCATCCGCCACTTCGAGGACATCGTGGCACTGGCGGCACAGCACGGCCTCGCGCTCGCGCACGACCACGCCATGCCTGCGAACAACCGGCTGCTGGTGTTCCACCGCACCGCCGCCCCGGCGGAGCCTGCCGTAGAGTGACGCCGACACCCCCTCGCCGTCTGCCATGAACCCATCCGAGCCACTGCACCACGGCGCCTGCCTCTGCCAGGGCGTGCGCTTCACGATCCGCGGGCCGCTGGCCCCGATCCAGATCTGCCACTGCGCGCAGTGCCGCCGCGCGCAGGGCAGCGCGTTTGCTGCCAATCTGCCGGTGGACGTGGATCGGCTGCAGTTCCAGGCCGGCCAGGACCTGCTGCGGCGCTTCGAGTCCTCCCCCGGCAAGCGGCGCGTGTTCTGCGGCATCTGCGGTTCGCCAGTATTCAGCCAGCGCGACAGCCTGCCCGGCGTGGTGCGCATCCGCGCAGGCCTGCTGGACGAGCCCGTGGCCACGGCGCCGGCATTCCACATGCATGTGGCCTCGCGCTGCAGCTGGTGGCCCCTCCAGGACGATCTACCCCAGCACCCGCAGGGGTACGTACTGCCCGGCGCGGCCTAGGGCCTGTTCACACTATTTTTGCCAGATGCGTTGCGATCAAAAAGGGCCAGGCGCAAGGCGCCAAACGAAGCTGGGGTGCTACCCCAGCGAGGCTTGGCAACGCCGCGAATGGCCCTTTTTGATCGCAACCCGGAGGGAACGGAGTGAGAACCGCGCCACGCGTCGTTGCCCTCCTAGCCAAGGCCCCGGCCTTGGCGTCGTCACGCGCCTAGATTGGCGCGGTTTTCACGCCATTCGCACTGGCAAAAATAGTGTGAACAGGCCCTAGAGCCAATACTGTTCAGATAGTATTTTTAAAGCCATAATCCTCATCCATCGAAGCTTCAATGGATGAGGGTGATGGCCAGAACACGCAAGACGCTGCCGTCGAGAGTTGACGTTGCGCATTTGATCAGCGCCGGGGTGCTGGCCAGCGTGTGTCCACGGACGTTGATCGAAGAAGTGTTGGCCGAGACCGGCAAGGCCAGCCAGCGGGAGCGGCTGCTGCCCGCGCCGGCAGTGGTGTATTACGTGATGGCGCTGGCGCTGTGGCGCGAAGCGCCGCTGGAGGAAGTGCTGCGCGTGGTGTGCGAAGGCCTGCAATGGCTCGGCGGCGGCCACACTGAGGCGGTGCAGGCCAGCAAGTCCGCGATCTCGCAGGCGCGCAGCCGGCTGGGCCCCGAGGTCATGCGCCAATTGGCCGATCGGGTGCTGCGCCCGCTGGCCGCGCCGGGGGCGCCAGGGGCGTGGTACCGGGGATTGCGCGTGATGGCCCTGGACGGCAGCTGCATGGACGTGGCCGACGAGGCGGCCAACGCCAAGTTCTTCGGCTACCCGGGCGCCTCGCGCGGCCAAAGCGCCTTCCCGCAGGCGCGCGTTCTGGGCCTGGTGGAATGCGGCACGCACGCGGTGGTGGCAGCCGGCATCGCACCCTACGGCCACAGCGAGCAGGTCATGGCCGCCCAGTTGCTGCCCGCCAAGCTCACGCCCGAGATGCTGGTGCTGGCCGACCGCAACTTCTACGGCTTCAAGCACTGGCAGACCGCCTGCGCTACGGGCGCCAAGCTGGCCTGGCGGGTCAAATCCAACCTCAAGCTGCCGGTAGAGCAGATGTTGCCCGATGGCTCGTACCTGAGCCGCGTGTTCGACAGCGACGACCGCGCGCGGCGCGCAGGGCAAACGGTGCGTGTGATCGACTACGCGCTCGAGGGCTCGGCCACGCCGGCGCAGGGCAGCTACCGGCTGCTGACCAACCTCCTGGACCCCGATGCGGCGCCGGCCCTGGAGCTGGCCGCGCTGTACCACGAGCGCTGGGAGATCGAGGGGGTGTTCGATGAGTTCAAGACGCATTTGCGCGCCAACAGCACGGTGCTGCGCAGCAAGACGCCCGAGCTGGTGCAGCAGGAGCTGTGGGGGCTGCTGCTGGCGCACTTTGCGATTCGCCAGTTGATGGCGCAGGCGGCCTGGGCGCGCGAACTCGATCCGGATCGCCTGAGCTTCATGCACGCCGTGCGCGTGATCAAGCGCAAGATGCCGCAAGCTGCGGCCGTTTCCCCCTGAGCGTTTGCCTGCCTGGCGCGAGGCCCTGCTGGCCGAGATCGCGCGCGGGCGCTGCGTGAGCAGTCGTGGGCGCCTGAACCCGCGCGGCGTCAAGCGCAAGATGAGCAACTTCAATGTTCGGCATCGCGGCGCAGCGCTCCATTTGCGGCATCAGCCAGTGCCGGTGCTTCGTATCTGAACAGTATTTGCCCTAGAGCGCACCCCTGCAGCCCGGCCGCCGCACGGGCATACTGGAGGCCCGTGCGGCGCCGGCCCCTCCTGGCGGTGCCCTTTCCCCGATTTCTTGCCACGCCTTCCATGACATCGCCCCTTGCCGCCCGTCCCATTGGTGTGTTCGACAGCGGCATTGGCGGCCTGAGCGTGCTGCAGGCGCTGCGCCACGAACTGCCGCACGAGCATTTCGTCTACCTGGCCGACAGCGGCAACGCTCCCTATGGCGACGCCAAGGGCGACGCCTTCGTGCAGCAGCGCACGCTGGCCATCGCCCGCTGGCTGCGCGAACACCACGGCATCAAGGCGCTGGTGGTCGCCTGCAACACGGCCACCGCCGCCGCGGTGGAACAACTGCGCGCCGCCTTGCCCGACCTGCCCGCCATCGGGGTGGAGCCGGCGATCAAGCCCGCCGCCGCCAGCAGCCAGACGCACCACGTGGGCGTGCTGGCCACGCGCGGCACGGTGGGCAGCGCGCGCTTTCAGCGCCTGCGCGATGGGCATTCGGCCGGCACGCGCTTTTCGGTGCAGCCTTGCGACGGCCTGGCGCGCGCCATCGAGCAAAGCACCGAGGAGCCGCTGCCCGCCGCCGCATCCATGGCAAAAATAGAAGCGCTTTGCGCCCAGTACACGGGCGCGCTGGGCACTTTTGGCTTGAAAACGGGCGAGATCGACACGCTGGTGCTGGGCTGCACCCACTACGTGTTCGCCAAGGACATGCTGCGCGCCCTGGTGGGGCCGGATGTGCAGATCATCGACACAGGTGCGCCCGTGGCGCGCCAGACCCGGCGCATCCTCGACCAGGCCGGCGCCCTCGCACCCGAGCACGCGGCGGATGGCGCGCCCGCTGCGCCGGGGCATATCCAGCTCTACACCACCGGCCAGTTGGCCGCGCTGCAGTCGGCAGCCGAACGCTGGCTACAGTTGCCCGCGCAGTACTGCGCGGCGCTGCAGATCGACTGATATTTAAGCCAAAACGGGCCGTAGCGCTTACCTATCAAGCGCTGGCAGCTATTTTTTCAATAGCATTTCACCACAGCAGCTCACCACCCGCGTCCAGGTGCGTGAGGTACAGGCGCAGGTCGAACTCGAACTGGTGGTACTGCGGCTCCATGTGGGTGCACAGCTGGTAGAAGGCCTTGCCATGGTCTTTCTCGCGCAGGTGGGCCAGCTCGTGCACGACGATCATGCGCAGGAACTCGTCGGGCGTCTGCTTGAACAGCGCGGCCACGCGGATCTCATGCCGCGCCGCCAGCCGCCCGCCCTGCACCCGCGTGCGGTGGGTGTGCAGTCCCAGCGCATGGCGCACCACGTGGATCTTGCTGTCGAACAGCACCTTGTTCACCGTGCCCGCGTTGCGCAGGTGGCGCGCCTTGAAATCCTGGGCGTAGTCGTACAGCGCCTTGTCGCTGCGCACCGCGTGGCCCTCGGGGTACTTGCGCTGCAGCAGCGCGCCCAGTTGGCCCTGCGCCAGCAGCGCATGGGCCTGGGCCTGCAGCGCGGGTGCATAGGCCCGCAGGTAGGGCAGATCGAGAGGGGCTGTCGTCATCAGGGCGCCGGGCAGCGGCACCAGGCGTGCCGCCGCATTCCAAAGGGCGCCCAGTGTAGGGCGGATTTATTCCGCCTCGATCTTGGAGCTCTTGATCACGCCCGCCCAGTCGGCGAAGTCGCTCTTCACGCGCTCGCCCAGCTGCTGCGGGCCCTGGTAGTCGGCCGCGGCACCCTGTTCCTGCGCCTTCTTGCGGAAGGCCGGGTCTTCCACCACCTTCTTCATGTCGGCGGCCAGCTTGTCGATGACCGGCTTGGACACGCCTGCGGGCGCAAACAGCGCGAACCACGAGGTGGCGTTCACGCCCGGGTAGCCGGCCTCGGCCGTGGTGGGGGCGTCGGGCAGGCTGGCCAGGCGCTCCTTACCCGTGACGGCCAGCACGCGCAGCTTGCCGGACTGGATGTGGGGCATGAACGGCGGAGCGGTGCCGAAGGTCAAGTCCACCTGGCCGCCCAGCAGGTCCTGCAGCGCGGGGCCCGTGCCCTTGTAGGGCACGTGCACCATCTTGATGCCGCCTTGCTGCTCCAGCATGGCGCCGGTCACGTGCTGCAGCGAGCCGTTGCCCGACGAGGCGTAGTTGAGCTTGCCGGGGTTGGCCTTGGCGTAGGCCACCAGCTCGGCCAGGGTCTTCACGGGCAGGCCGTCGCGCACCACGATGATCTGCGGCGCCGAGATCACGTTGGCGATGGGCTGGAAGTCCTTCTGATCCCACTGCGGTGCCTTGGCGAGATGGGGCGAGATCACGTGGTAGCCCGAGTACTGCATGAGCAGCGTGTAGCCATCGGGCTCGGCGCGCTTGACGATGTTGGCCGCGATGGCGCCGTTGCCGCCACCCTTGTTGTCCACCACCACCGACTGGCCCAGCACCGGCGCCAGCGCCTGCGCGGCCATGCGGGCCGAGATGTCGGTGGTGCCGCCGGCGGCGGCCGGCACGACGAAGGTCACCGTGCGCGACGGGTAGCCGCCCTGCGCCCAGGCCGTGGACAGCGCCAGCGGCGCCAGAGCGGCCAGCGCCAGTGCGCCGAAATGTTTGCGTGTGATGCGCGTGGTCATCATGGGTCGTGTCTCCTTGTTGAAAGTTGTGCGAAATCGGGATGGAAGAATCAGTCCACGGTGGCGCCGGTGTCCTTGACCACGCGCGCCCACCTGGGCAGGTCGGACTGCACCAGCGCACCCAGCTGGGCAGACGTGCCCTTGAACGGCTCGCAGCCCACGACGGCGAGCTTGTCCACCACATCCTTGTGGTCCAGCGCGCGTGCCACTTCGGCCTGCAGCCGCTCGACGATGGGCGCGGGCGTGCCCGCCGGGGCGAACATGGCGTACCACGGTGCCTGGGCGAAGCCCTTGAGCGTCTCGCCGATGGTGGGCACGTCGGGCAGCGCGGCGACGCGCTTTTCATTCACCACGCCCAACACCTTGAGCTTGCCCGCCTTGATGAAGGCGATCGACGAGGGCAGGCTCTGCACCGACAGCGGCACCTGCCCGCCCGCCACGTCGGTGGCGGCCGCCGCCGAGCCCTTGTAGGGAATGTGCTGCAGCTGGATGCCCGCGGCCTTTTGCAGCAGCTCACCGATCAGGTGGTTGAGCGTGCCGTTGCCAGCCGAGGCGATGGCGTACTTGCCGGGGCTGGCCTTGGCCAGCCGGATCAGGTCCGCCACGTTGTTGCCCGGAAACGAAGGATGCGCCACCAGCACATAGCCGGCGGTGGCGACGGGCGCCACGGGCTCGAAATCCTTGACGGCGTCAAACCCCGGGTTCTTGTAGAGCGCCGGGCCGATCACGTGCGCGCTGTCGGCCGTGACCAGCAGCGTGTAGCCATCGTGCTTGGTACGCGCCAGGGCCGCCGTGGCCAGCGTGCCGCCCGCGCCGGGGCGGTTGTCCACCACCACGCTCTGGCCCATCTGCTCGCCCAGGCGCTGTGCCAGCACGCGCGCAATCGCGTCGTTGGCGCCGCCCGCGGCCTGCGGCACCACCAGGGTGATGGGCTTGGAGGGGTACTTGTCCTGCGCGGCGGCGCCCAGGGGCGCGGTGCACAGCAGTGCGCCCACAGCGGCCCCAAAGGCCAGCGCGGCCCTGCGGCCGTGGAATGCAGTGGTCAAAGGCATGGGTTGTCTCCTGTCGTTATGGATGTGCGGTGAAAGCTACCGCGCCAGCGCGCGCTCGCGGATCGCGTCAAAGCCCGCAGGCACCGGATGCAGGTCCAGCCGGCACCCCGCCTTCACGATCTGGCTGGGCACCTCGTGGCCGATCAGCGCGGGCAGGCGGGCCGCAGTGGCAATCAGCGCCGGCAGATCAATGCCCGTGTCGTAACCCATGAGCTGCAGCGCATGCACCACTTCTTCGGTGCACACATTGCCCGTGGCACCCGGCGCATAGGGACAGCCGCCCAGGCCGCCCAGCGATGCGTCAAAGCGCTGCGCCCCCGCATCGATGGCCGCCAGCACATTGGCCAGGCCCATGCCGCGCGTGTTGTGGAAGTGCAGCGTGAAGGCCATGCCCGGCCAGCGCGCGCGCGCAGCGGCCACCACCTGCCCCACCTGCGTGGGAAAGGCCATGCCCGTGGTGTCGCACAGCGTGATGCCCGCAACGCCCAGGTCGGCGAAGCGCTGCACATGCTCCCACACGGCGTCCAGCGCCACGTCGCCCTCCATGGGGCAACCGAACACGCACGACAGCGACACGTTCACCGGCACCTGCGCCGCCTGCGCCATGGTGATCACCTGTGCCAGTGCCGCGAACGACTGCGCGCGCGTCATGCGCAGGTTGGCGAGGTTGTGCGTCTCGCTGACGGACATGACCAGGTTCAGCTCGTCGGTGCGCGACTCGATGGCGCGCTCCGCGCCGCGCGCGTTGGGCACGAGCGCGGTGTAGGTCACGCCGGGGCGGCGCTCGATCTCGCGCATCACCACCTCGGCGTCGCGCAGCGCGGGGATGGCCGTGGGCGAGGTGAACGAGGTCACCTCGATCTTGGACAGGCCCGCGTGGGACAGTGCATTCACCAGCGCGATCTTGTCCTCGGTCGGCACGAACTGCGCCTCCATCTGCAGGCCGTCGCGCAGGCCCACGTCGCACAGCTCGATGCGCCGCCCGGCGCCGTTCCACACGCTGGTCGTCATTGGATCACTCCCTTGCTGCGCAGCAGCGCGATCTGCTCGGCCGTCAGCCCCGCCTCGGCCAGCACGGCATCGGTGTCGTCCCCCAGGCGCGGCGCGCTGGTGCGGATGGTGCCCGGCGTGGCCGAGAGCTTGGGCACGATGCCCGGCACCTGCAGCTCGTAGCCGTCGCGCGTGCGCTGCGTGAGCAGCATGTCTCGCGCCTGGTAGTGCGGGTCCTCGGCGATGTCCTTGGCGGTATAGACCTTGCCCGCGGGCACGCGCGCCGCGGCCAGCAACTCCATGACTTGCGCCACGGTGCGCTCGGCGGTCCAGCGGCCAATGGCCGCGTCGATCTCGGCCACGCGCGCCACGCGGCCGGCGTTGTCGGCCAGCTGCGGGTCATCGGCCAGATCCTGGCGGCCGATGGTGGCCATCAGGCGCTTGAAGATGCTGTCGCCATTGCCGGCCACCAGCACCCAGCCGTCCTGGCAGGGGTAGGCGTTGCTCGGCGCAATGCCCGGCAGCGCGCTGCCCGCGGCCTCGCGCACGGCGCCAAAGGCGCTGTACTCGGGGATCAGGCTTTCCATGCAGTTGAACACCGCCTCGTGCAGGGCCACGTCGATCACCTGGCCCGCGCCGCCGTTCACCTTGCGGTGGTACAGCGCCATCATCACGCCGATGGCGCCGTGCAGCGCGGCCAGCGTGTCGCCGATCGACACGCCCACGCGCACCGGCACGCGGCCGGGCTCGGCCGTGAGGTGGCGCAGGCCGCCCATGGCCTCGCCGATCACGCCGAAGCCCGGCAGGTCGCGATAGGGGCCGGTCTGCCCGTAGCCCGAGATGCGCAGGATGACCAGGCCCGGGTTGAGGGCGTGCAGCGCCTCGGGCGACAGGCCCCAGCCCTCCAGCGTGCCGGGACGGAAGTTCTCGATGAGCACGTCGGCTTCGGCAATCAGGCGGCGCGCAATGTCCTGCGCCTCGGCCTGGCGCAGGTCCAGCGCCACCGACTTCTTGTTGCGCGACTGCACCTGCCACCACACGGAGGTGCCCTCCTTGATGAGGCGCCAGTTGCGCAGGGGGTCGCCCGCGCCCACGGCCTCGATCTTCACCACATCGGCGCCGAACTCGCCCAATGTCTTGCCGCAGAACGGCCCGGCGATGAGCTGGCCCATTTCGATCACGCGCACGCCGGCCAGTGCCGCGGGCGTGGGTGCGGCGCTGCCTTGGACAGTGTCTTGCTCGGGTTTCATATGCCTCCTGGAATCCGGCGGGCATGATGCAGCGCACGCGCCGGGCCGCAAAACGCTCAAGCGCGAAGCTGCCATCGCAAACCGGCATGGCCCGCCGCCGCCGCAGTACCATCCCCGCCCATGAAGCTCGACCCGGTCTCCCTGCGCCTGTTCGTCGCGGTGATGGAGGAAAACGCCATCGCCCGCGCCGCCGCACGCGAACACATCGCGCCCTCCGCCGCCAGCCGCCGCCTGGCCGAGCTGGAGGACGCGCTGCGCGTGGAGCTGTTCTCCCGCAGCAACCGCGGCACCGAGCCCACGGCTGCGGCCTACGCCCTGCTGCACCTGGCGCGCGGCGTGCTCAACGACCTGGACGGCATCGCCACGCAGATGCAGGACTTCCGCGCCGGCGTGCGCGGCCACGTGCGCGTGGTGGCCAACATCTCGGCCATCACGCAGTTCCTGCCGGGCGAACTGCAGCGCTTCATGGCCGCGCACCCGCAGGTCGATGTGCGGCTGCAGGAGCAGATCAGCACCGCCGTGGCGCAATCGGTGGCCGAGAACGCAGCCGACGTGGGCATCCTCAACCACGGCAGTTATGGCGAGCGCGTGACCCTGCTGCCCTACCGCGAGGACGAGCTGGTCCTCATCGTCCCCGCGGGCCATGCGCTGGCGCGCCGCCGCAGCGTGCGCCTGGCAGACGCCCTGGCCTGTGACTTCGTGGGCATGCATCCGGGCAGCGCCATCAACAACCTGCTCACACGCGCCGCGGCCGAGCAGGAGATGCCCCTCAAGCTGCGCATCCAGGTCACGAGCTATGACGCCCTGTGCCTGATGGTGTCCGCCGGCCTGGGCGTGGCCGTGCTGCCGCGCGGCAGCGCCCAGATCTACCGCGGCACGCTGGCCCTGCGCGCCATCACGCTGGATGAGCCCTGGGCACGGCGGCGCCTGTCGCTGTGCGTGCGCTCGGAGGAGTCGCTGTCCAGCGTCGCACGCTTGCTGGTGGACCACCTGCGCGCCGGCGCCCAGGAGGCGCCATGACGAAGGCCACGGCCCACCTGCGCTGGGACATCTTTTGCCAGGTGATCGACAACTTTGGCGACATCGGCGTGTGCTGGCGCCTGGCGGCCGATCTGGGCAGCCGCGGCCACCGCGTGCGCCTGTGGGTGGATGACGCCAGCGCTCTGACCTGGATGGCGCCGCAGGGCGCACCTGGCGTACAGGTGCTGCCCTGGCCCACGCAGGCGCCCGCAGACGGGCCTGGCGACGTGGTGGTGGAGGCCTTCGGTTGCGAAATTGCTCCGCAATTCATAGCTGCCATCGCTCACCACACAAACCCTACAGGCCCAAAACCCTTATGGATCAACCTGGAGTACCTGTCGGCCGAGGCCTATGTGGAACGCTGCCACCGGCTGCCGTCTCCGCTCATGAGCGGCCCGGGGGCGGGCCTGACGCGCTGGTTCTACTACCCCGGCTTCACCGAGCGCACGGGCGGCCTGCTGCGTGAGCCAGACCTGCTGGCGCGCCAGGCCGCGTTCGACCGCACCGCCTGGCGCGCCGGCCACGGCATCGGGGCAGATGAAGTCGCCATCTCGCTGTTCTGCTACGAACCACCCGCCCTGCCCCAGCTGCTGGCGCAATGGCGGCCGCGCAGCGACGTGCGGCTGCTGGTCACGCCCGGACGTGCCACGGCGGCCGTGCGCCAATGGCAGCAGCGGTTTGAGAGTCAAAAAAGCCTCAAAGGCTCATACAGCAAGCGCGAGCAGCTATCAATTTCATATCTGCCACCCTGCCCTCAGCCGGCCTTTGACGAAATGCTCTGGGCCTGCGACCTGAACTTCGTGCGCGGCGAGGACTCACTGGTGCGCGCCCTGTGGGCGGGCCAGCCGTTCGTGTGGCAGATCTATCCGCAGCACGACGATGCGCACCACGCCAAGCTACTGGCCTTCCTGGACTGGCTGCACGCACCAGCGTCGCTGCGGCGCTGGTCGGCCCTCTGGAACGGTCTGGAGACCCGCAGCGAGTTGCCGCCCCTGGACGCGGCCACCCTGGGCGAATGGCGCGCATGTATACAGTCCGCGCGTGCGCGACTGCTGGCACAGCAGGATTTATTGACCTTACTACTAGGGTTTGTGGCGGAGAAAAGCTAGAATCCCCGGTTTTGCGCCATTCGAAGGCGGCACTCGCGTGCCCAGCCGGCGCCCCCGCCGCGGAACATGCGCCGGGGTGGAAGGCGGCCCAGTTCACGCAAACGCCTGGGCCACGCCCGCCCGCCCCGACTTGTGGAGCGGTCAACCTTTCCTTCCCAAGCAAGCCATGAAAATCGCTCAAGAAATCCGCGCCGGCAACGTGATCATGCAGGGCAAAGACCCCATGATCGTGCTGAAGACCGAATACGCCCGCGGCGGCCGCGGCGCCGCTACCGTGCGCATGAAGCTGAAGGCGCTCCTGTCCAACATGGGCACCGAAGTCGTCTTCAAGGCCGACGACAAGATCGACAACGTGATCCTGGACAAGAAGGAGTGCACCTACTCCTACTTCGCCGACCCGATGTACGTGTGGATGGACGCCGAGTACAACCAGTACGAAGTGGAAGCCTCCAACATGGGCGATGCCATCAGCTACCTCGAAGACGGCATGGCCGCCGAAGTGGTGTTCTACGACGGCAAGGCCATCTCCGTGGAACTGCCCACCAGCGTGGAGCGCGAGATCACCTGGACCGAACCCGCCGTGAAGGGCGATACGTCCGGCAAGGTGCTCAAGCCCGCGAAGATCGCCACCGGCTTCGAAGTGGCCGTGCCGCTGTTCGTGGACCAGGGCGACAAGATCGAGATCGACACGCGCACGGGCGAATACCGCAAGCGCGTCTAAGAACACCTTGCGTCCGGCTGCGGACGCTGTTCATGCAAGGGGAGCGTGTCATGCGCGCTCCCTTTTTTATTGAGGACTGGGTGGGTCCGGCAGGGGCCACGCCCAGCGCCGCATTCACGCGAACAACGCCCTCTCCAGCCTGGTGTACTTGGCGTCTCCCACGGCCTCGCGGATCTTGGGAGCCAGCGCCGCCAGATCCTCATACCCCGCAGCGCCCTCGACCGCCAGATTCAGGCGGAAGCCCTTCAGCCCAAGGCTGGCGGTAAGTTCGGTGGCGATCGGGTAGGCGGCTTGATAGCGCTCGCGCTGCGTGCGCCCCGTGCCATCGACCTGCACCTCGGCGCCGTCCGCCGGCGCTGCGGCCGCGGGTGCCGGCGCTCCCGGTCCGCTCTCCAGCAACCCCTGGTCGATCATGAGCTGCACGTCCTCGCGCGAGATACCCATGGCCGCCGTGGCCGTCAGCACCTGGTCCAGGGTGCGCTTGCCGTCGAACAGGATGAAGGCTGAGCGCTGGCGCGGCGAAAGCGCACCCTGACGATCCTTCAGCGCCTGTTGCCCAGCCGGTGTTTTCACGAGAATCATGCCCACCTCTTCGCTTGGTACGTGATGGAAAAGCGGCATGGAACGCCGCACGGGATCAGCGTCGCACGAATGTGACCATTTGTGAATGAGGTCAAACCGCAGGTCGCCCGTGGGCGCAACCGCGGGGCGCGGCGCGCTAAAGCCCGTCCGCGGGAGCCGGCCGCACGCGGACGGGTCGCGTGGTCAGGCTGACGCTCCACGCCACAGCCAGGCCTACCGGCACGCCGAAGACCCCGGCCGAAATCGGATGGATGCCGAACCACAAGCCATCGACGAGCAGCGCGGAAGGCACCCATTCGCGCACGCTGTCCACCTGCGCCAACAGGTAATACACGGTGACGGACAGGCCGGCGAGCATGCCGGCTACCGCGCCCTGGCGCGTAGTACCGCGCCAGAAGATGCCCAGCACCATCGCGGGCACGAAGGCCGATGCGGCGATGGAAAACGACGCCGACACCATGGGCAGGATTTCGGACGGCTTGAGCGCCGCCACGAACGCCGCGGACAGCGCCACGGAGAGCAGCGTGAACTTGGTCAGGATCACCCGCTGCTCGGGCGACGCCTTGCGGCGCGTTTCCTGGTGGTACAGGTCGCGCACCAGCGCGTTGCTGATGGTGAGCAGCAGGCCGTCGGCAGTGGACAGCGCAGCGGCCAGCCCGCCCGCGGCCACCAGGCCGGAGATCACGTAGGGGAGCCCGCCGATCTCGGGCGTGGCCAGCATGATGAGGTCGGCCCCGAAGCGGATCTCGCCGAACTGCACGATTCCGTCGCCGTTCACGTCCTCCACGGACAGCAGCGAGGCGTCCACACGCGCCCATTGCGCCATCCAGTTGGGCAGTTGGTCGAAGCTGCTGCCCACGAGGTTGTTCATGACCTCGAACTTCACCAGCACGGCGAGCGCCGGCGCGCTCAAGTACAGCAGTGCGATGAAGAACAGCGACCACGCCACCGACGCGCGCGCACCCGCCACCGAGGGCACCGTGTAGTAGCGCGTCAGCAGGTGCGGCAGGCCGGCCGTTCCCACCATCAGGCAGAACATCAGCGCCAGGAAGTTGCGGCGCGCATCGTCGAAGACCTGGCGCTCCTGCGGGGTGCCCTGCGGATCGCCCGCAAACGCCTGGCTGTGGCGCGGCAGGCCGCCCATGGCGCGGGCGCGCTCATAGTTGTCGCGCATCTCGCGCGTCCAGCGATCGCGCGCGGCAGCCTCGTCGCGCGGCATGGAGGCCAAATCCCGGCTGGCGGCCACGATCAGCCCCACGTCGGCGTTCTGGGCGCGCAGGCGCTGGATGCGCTCGCGCGCCGCTTCGCGCTCCCGCGCGAGTGCGGCGGGCACGTCGGCCAGCCGCGCCTTGTAATCCTCGGCGCGCTGCAGGTAGGCCGCGACCACGTCTTGCTCGACCTCGGAGGCCAGCAGCCCGCCCTCCAGCGTGGTGATCTTGCCGATCTGCGCTCCCGCCACCACCGGAGCAACGGGGTTGCCGAGCTGCTTGTACGCCAGCCACGACACCGGGATCAGGAACGCCAGCAGGATGACGATGTACTGCGCCACCTGCGTCCAGGTGATGGCGCGCATCCCTCCCAGGAACGAGCACAGCAGCACGCCGCCCAGGCCGAGCATGATGCCGATCTCGAACTGCACCCCGGTCAGGCGCGAGGCGATCAGCCCCACGCCGTAGATCTGCGCCACCACGTAGGTGAAAGAGCACAGCACGGCCGACAGGGCCGCGATGATGCGTGGCCAGCGCCCGCCAAAACGCACCTGGAAGAAGTCCGGAACGGTGTAGAGGTTCATCGCCCGCAGGTGCGGCGCGATGAGCATGGCCACAAGCACGAAGCCGCCCGTCCAGCCCAACAGATAGGCCAGCCCGCCCGGCTGCTCCGGCGTGCCCGAGAAGCCCTGCAGATACAGCGCGCCCGACAGGCTGATGAACGAGGCCGCGCTCATCCAGTCCGCGGCGGCGGCCATGCCGTTGTAGAACGGCGGAATGCGGCGGCCCGCCACGTAGTATTCGTCCGCATCCGTGGTGCGGCCGTACACGCCGATGGCGGCGTAGGCCATCACGGTAAGAAACAGGAAGATGGGGCCGATCCACTGGCGCGACAACCCGCGCTGCTCGGCCCAGGCCATCAGGGCCACGAACCCCAGCAGCCCCGCGATGTACAGCGCCACGATGCGGTTCAGGCGCGCCATGTAGCTGCGCCCCTCGCCGCCGCGTTCAATCATGGGATGGGGCTGTGGCAGCGTCGCGCTGCGCCGCCATGTCCTGCCGTTCGAAGTAGCTCATGGCGGCACAGTAAACGCAGACGATGCCAATGAACATCAGGACTGCCCCCTGGGAGGCAATCCAGTAGCTCAACGGCCACGGGCCCACCAGGAATTGCAGGTCGCGCGCGAAGTAGCCGGTGCCGAACGACACCAGCACCCACACGAGCAGCAGGCCCGCCTTCAGCCACAGGTGGCGTGCATCGTGCAGGTCGGGGGCAAAAGGCGCCCCCTCGATCTCTTCCTGCGTGAGCGACCGGCGGTGGGGCATGGCCTGCGGCTGCGGCTGCGGCGCGGTCAGCGCGCCAGTTGCTGCCAGGTATCGATCACGCTGTCAGGGTTCAGCGAGATCGACGTGATGCCCTCGCGCGCCAGCCACTGGGCAAAGTCGGGATGGTCGCTGGGGCCCTGCCCGCAGATACCGATGTACTTGCCCTGCGCGCGGCACGCCTTGATGGCCAGGTGGATCAGCGCCTCCACGGCCGGGTCGCGCTCGTCAAAGTCGGCGGCCAGCAGTTCCAGGCCCGAGTCGCGGTCCAGGCCCAGGGTGAGCTGGGTCAGGTCGTTGGAGCCGATGGAGAAGCCGTCGAAGTACTCCAGGAAGCGCTCGGCCAATATCGCGTTGCTCGGGATCTCGCACATCATGATGAGCTTGAGCTCGTTCTCGCCGCGCTGCAGGCCGTGCTGTGCCAACAGCTTGGTGACGCGCTCGGCCTGGCCCAGCGTACGCACGAAGGGCACCATGACCTGCACGTTGGTCAGGCCCATGTCGTTGCGCACGCGCTTGATGGCCTCGCACTCCATGGCGAAGGCCTCGCCGAAGTCCTGGCTCACGTAGCGCGCTGCGCCACGGAAGCCCAGCATGGGGTTCTCTTCCTCGGGTTCGTAGCGGCTGCCGCCGATGAGCTTGCGGTACTCGTTGGACTTGAAATCCGACAGGCGCACGATGACGGGCTTGGGCCAGAACGCGGCGGCGATGGTCGCCACGCCCTCGGCCACCTTGTCCACGTAGAACGCGCGCGGGCTGGCATGGCCGCGCGCCACGCTCTCCACGGCCTTCTTCAGGTCGGCATCCACGGCGGGGTAGTCCAGGATGGCCTTCGGGTGCACGCCAATGTTGTTGTTGATGATGAACTCCAGGCGCGCCAAGCCCACGCCTTCGTTGGGCAATTGGGCGAAGTCGAAGGCCAGCTGCGGATTGCCCACGTTCATCATGATCTTGGTGGAGATGGGCGGCATCTCGCCGCGCTGCACCTCGGTCACCTCGGTCTCGAGCAGGCCGTCGTAGATACGGCCGGTGTCGCCCTCAGCGCAGCTCACGGTGACCAGCGTGCCGTCCTTGAGCACGTCGGTGGCGTGGCCGCAGCCCACCACGGCCGGAATGCCCAGCTCGCGCGCAATGATGGCCGCGTGGCAGGTGCGCCCGCCCCGGTTGGTCACGATGGCGCTGGCGCGCTTCATCACCGGCTCCCAGTTGGGGTCGGTCATGTCGGTGACCAGCACGTCGCCGGGCTGCACCTTGTCCATCTCGGCGATGTCGTTGACCAGTCGCACCGGGCCGGTGCCGATCTTCTGGCCGATGGCGCGGCCTTCGGCCAGCACCGGGCCGTGGCCCTTGAGCTTGAAGCGCTGCTCGGCCTGGCCCTTGGCCTGGCTCTTCACCGTCTCAGGGCGCGCCTGGAGGATGTAGAGCTGGCCATCAGTGCCGTCCTTGCCCCACTCGATGTCCATGGGGCGGCCGTAGTGCTGCTCGATCACCAGCGCGTAGTGGGCCAGTTGCTCGATCTCGGCGTCGGTCAGCGAGTAGCGATTGCGCAGCTCGGTTGCCACCTCGGTGGTCTTCACCAGCTTGCCGCTGGCGGCCTTTTCCTGCGCCGTGGAGAACACCATCTGGATCAGCTTGGAGCCCAGGTTGCGGCGGATCACGGCCTGCTTGCCGGCCTGGAGCATGGGCTTGTGCACGTAGAACTCGTCGGGGTTCACGGCGCCCTGCACCACGGTTTCGCCCAGGCCGTAGCTGGAGGTAATGAACACCACGTCCTCGAAGCCGCTTTCCGTGTCGATGGTGAACATCACCCCGGCCGCGCCCAGGTCGGAGCGCACCATGCGCTGCACGCCCGCCGACAGGGCCACCACGTCATGGGCAAAACCCTTGTGCACGCGGTAGGAGATGGCGCGGTCGTTGTACAGCGACGCGAACACTTCCTTCATCTTGTGCAGCACGGCTTCGATGCCCACCACGTTCAGGAAGGTCTCCTGCTGACCGGCAAAGGAGGCATCGGGCAAGTCCTCGGCCGTGGCGGAGGAGCGCACGGCGAAGCTGGCCTGGTCGTTACCCGCCGACAGCGCGGCAAATGCCTCGCGCACGGCCTTTTCCAGGTCGGCGGGGAACGGCTGGCTTTCCACCCAGCCGCGAATCTCGGCGCCGGCCTCGGCCAGCGCGCGCACGTCGTCCACGTCCAGCGCGGCCAGGCGCTGGCTGATGCGGTCGTGCAGGCCTTCGTACTTGAGGAACTCGCGGAACGCATGCGCGGTGGTGGCGAAGCCCGTGGGCACGCGCACCCCCTGGGGCAGTTGGGAGATCATCTCGCCGAGGGAGGCGTTCTTGCCGCCAACGACCTCGACGTCGCTCATTCTCAGGTTCTCAAACGGTACGACCAGGGCGGTCGCCTCGAAACGTGCAGACATGGGAAAGCTCCAGAGTTTAAAAACCGGTCTGCGCCCACCGTCGCGTCAAGGGAAGGCGGGCAGTCGTCGCTCATGCAGCGGCCACGGCTTTGCTGTTGTGGTTGTGGGCCGGCGCGGTGCATGGGGAGAAATTGGGAATAATGGGCGCCATTGTAGGCGGGCTGCCCGCCGCAGCGCACGCGCCATCGCATCACCACGCTCTCCTTCCCGCTCTTCCTTTCCCATGCTTGCCACGCACACGCGCACCGTGTTCTATATCTCCGACGGCACCGGCATCACGGCCGAGACCTTCGGCAATGCCATCCTGGCGCAGTTCGACATCCGCCCGCGCCACGTGCGCCTGCCCTTCATCGATACCGAGGACAAGGCGCACCAGGTGGTGCGCCAGATCAACCACACGGCCGAGCTGGAGGGCAAGAAGCCCATCGTGTTCACCACGCTGGTGAACATGAGCGTGCTCAAGATCATCGAGGACGGCTGCAGGGGCATGCTGCTGGACATGTTCGGCACCTTCATCCGCCCGCTGGAGTCCGAGCTGGGCGTGAAGTCACACCACCGCGTGGGGCGTTTCTCGGACATCAGCGTGTCCAAGGAATACAGCGACCGCATCGAAGCCATCAACTTCAGCCTGGACCACGACGACGGCCAAAGCCACCGCGACCTGTCGGGTGCGGACGTGATCCTGATCGGCGTGTCGCGCAGCGGCAAGACGCCCACGAGCCTGTACCTGGCCATGCAGTGCGGCCTGAAAGTGGCCAACTATCCACTGATCCCCGAGGACTTCGAGCGCCGCCAACTGCCGCCCGCACTGGTGCCGCACCGCAAGAAGATCTTCGGCCTGACGATCGACCCGCAACGGCTGTCGCAGATCCGCAATGAGCGGCGCCCCGGCTCCCGGTACGCCGATCTGGTGAACTGCCGCAACGAGGTGGCCGAGGCCGAGGCGATGATGCGCCGCTCGGGCATTCGCTGGCTGTCCACCACCACCAAGAGCATCGAGGAGATCGCGACCACCATCCTGCAGGAGGTGCGGCCGGAACGGCTGCAGTACTGACCGCCCCTGCATCAAAACAAAAACGCCCCGAAAGGCGCTTTGTTTTTGATAGCTATCAGCGCTTGACCGGTAAGCGCTAAAGGCCAATTTGGCTTAGATATCAGTGGCGAATCAGGTGGTCGAAGGCCGACAAGGCCGCCGTCGCGCCCGCCCCTGCGGCGATGATGATCTGCTTGTACGGCACGTTGGTGCAGTCTCCCGCGGCGAACACGCCCGGCACGTTGGTGTGGCCCCGGGCGTCGATGATGATCTCGCCAAAGCGCGTCAGGTCCACCGTGCCCTTGAGCCAGTCGGTGTTGGGCAACAGACCGATCTGCACGAAGATGCCCTCGACCGCCACGGTCTTGGCCTCGTCCGTCGTGCGGTCCTTGTAGGTCAGGCCGGTGACCTTGCTGCCGTCGCCATTCACTTCCGTGGTCTGGGCGTTCAGGATGACCGTCACGTTGGGCAGGCTGCGCAGCTTTTTCTGCAGCACGCCATCGGCCTTCAAATCGCTGGCGAACTCCAGCACCGTCACGCTCTTGACGATGCCGGCCAGGTCGATCGCGGCCTCCACGCCCGAGTTGCCGCCGCCGATGACCGCCACGTCCTTGCCCTTGAACAGCGGGCCGTCGCAGTGCGGGCAGTACGTCACGCCCTTGGTGCGGTACTGCTCCTCGCCCGGCACGTTCATGTTGCGCCAACGCGCGCCGGTCGACAGGATCACGGTCTTGCTCTTGAGCGTTGCGCCGTTTTCGAGTTCGATTTCCACCAGGCCGCCTTCGGTTGCGGCGGGCTTGAGGGCCTTGGCGCGCTGCAGGTTCATCACCTCGACGTCGTAGTCATTGACGTGCTGCTCCAGCGCGATGGCGAACTTCGGGCCCTCGGTCTTGCTGACCGAGATGTAGTTCTCGATGTCCACCGTATCCAGCACCTGGCCGCCGAAACGCTCGGCCACCACGCCGGTACGAATGCCCTTGCGCGCCGCATACACGGCGGCCGCGGCACCGGCGGGACCACCGCCGACCACCAGCACGTCGAACGGCTCCATGGCATTGAGCTTGGCGGCCACGCGGGCATGGGCGCCGCTGTCGATCTTGGCGACGATCTCCGCCAGCTCCATGCGGCCCTGGCCGAAATTCTTGCCGTTCAGGAACACCGTGGGCACGCCCATGATCTGGCGTTCCTTGATCTCGTCCTGGAACACGGCGCCGTCGATGGCCGTGTGCGTGATGCGCGGGTTGAGCACGCTCATCAGGTTCAGGGCCTGGACCACGTCGGGGCAGTTGTGGCAGGACAGCGAGTAGTACGTCTCGAAATGGAAATCGCCGTCCAGGTTCTTCACCTGCTCCAGCAGGTCCGCTGATTCCTTGGAGGGATGGCCGCCCACCTGCAGCAGCGCCAGCACCAGCGAGGTGAACTCATGGCCCAGGGGGACGCCCGCGAAACGCACGCCGGTGTCCACGCCGGGGTTGGTGATCAGGAAGGACGGCTTGCGCACGGGCGCGTCGTTCTTCTCGACCACGGTGATCTTGTCGGAGAGGGAGCGAATCTCCTGGAGCAGCTCCCGCAGCTCTTGGGAAGTGGCGCCATCGTCCAGCGTGGCGACCAGCTCCACCGGGCGCTGCAGGCGCTCCAGATAGGCTTTCAATTGGGCTTGGAGGTTGGCGTCGAGCATAGGGTTACTCCTAATCAATCTAGTTATGGGCAAAAAAAACCCGGGCGCCTGGCACCCGGGCGTCTTGGTCAGCCGCCGCGGCGGCTGAACGCGGCTGGTGCCAGCTTAGATCTTGCCGACCAAGTCCAGCGAAGGAGCCAGCGTCTTGGCGCCCTCTTCCCACTTGGCGGGGCACACTTCACCGGGGTGGCTGGCCACGTACTGGGCAGCCTTGACCTTGCGCAGCAGATCGGCGGCGTTGCGGCCGATGCCTTCGGCGGTGATTTCCATCGCTTGGATCACGCCCTGGGGGTCCACGATGAACGTGGCGCGGTCTGCCAGGCCCTGGCCTTCGCGCAGGCAGTCGAAGTTTTGGCTGATTTGCCAGGTGGGGTCGCCCAGCATGGTGTACTTGATCTTGCGGATCGTGTCGGAGGCGTCATGCCATGCCTTGTGCACGAAGTGCGTGTCGGTGGACACGGAGTACACCTCAACACCCAGCTTCTGCAGCTCGTCGTAGTGGTCGGCCACGTCGCCCAGCTCGGTGGGGCACACGAAGGTGAAGTCGGCCGGGTAGAAGAAGAACACGGCCCACTTGCCCAGGACGTCCTTCTCGGTCACTTCGACAAACTTGCCGTTCTTGAAGGCTTGCGTCTTGAAAGGCTTGATAGTGGTGTTAAGCACGGACATTGCTGTTTCCTCTTACTTAGGTTGATGGGCTAGAACAAGACTGAAGTCTAGGCCGGATCGAATGATAAATCCAATAAATTGAACACATCAATTGAATTGATATTGACTATCAACTCATTCCATTCGAGAACACGACTCAGCATCACACGCAGGCAAAGCCTGCATGCAGGGGCATTGTCTTGCCCCCTGGTGCCAGGGTCATGACAATGCCCCTTTCTGACTGAAAGGAGAAGCCCCATGAAAGGCGACGCGCAAGTCATCGCACACCTGCAGGCCCAGCTGAAGAATGAGCTCACGGCCATCAACCAGTACTTCCTGCACTACCGCATGCTCAAGCACTGGGGCTTCGACAAGCTGGCCAAGAAGGAATACGACGAGTCCATCGGCGAGATGAAGCACGCCGACCGGCTGATGGACCGCATCTTCATGCTGGACGGCCTGCCCAACCTGCAGGACCTGGCCAAGCTGCAGGTGGGCGAAGACGTACCCGAGATCCTGGAATGCGATTTGCGCGCCGAGCGCGGAGCGCAGGCCACCATCAAGGAAGGCATTGCCTACTGCGAGTCCGTACGCGACTATGTCTCGCGCGAACTGCTGGAAGACATCCTCGAAGACACCGAAGAGCACATCGATTTTCTGGAAACCCAGATCGAACTGGTCGCCAAGGTCGGGCTGCAGAACTACCTGCAGTCCCAGATGGGCGACGCCGACTGAGCCAGGCGCCAGGCGCCTGACACGGTGCCTTCCACCCTGCGCACGACCGCGTGCACTCCATCCAACGGGCTGCGGCCCGTTTTTTCATGCCTGTATCGGCGAAACCACTACCGCAAACACGCGCCACACGCCGACTCCGCTGTAAGGCAAATTCCTACAAAGGCTGCTCATCCGCCAGACGCCACGCAGCGCCGAACCCCGACTTAATTTCTTTTTGCCCCGGTTTCACAATCCATTTCATCGGATCACGCAACACATGCAACGTTATGCAACGCAGTGATCCCCTCTTGGAAAGGATTGCCCCATGACCTCCGAACAACTGCTCGCCGAAATCCGCGAAGCCAACCTCACTTACCTGATGCTGGCGCAGACCCTGATCCGCCAAGACAAGGCCGAAGCCGTTTTCCGTCTGGGGCTGAACGAAGAAGCGGCCGACATTCTGGCATCGCTGTCCGCCGCACAGGTGCTCAAGCTGGCCTCGCGCAACACGCTGCTGTGCAGCTTCCGCGTGGACGACGAACTGGTGTGGAGCCTGCTGACCAGCCACAACACGCCGCGCAAAGCCGCCAGCGAAGCCACCAACACGCTGCACGCCAACATCCTGATGGCCAGCCGCGTCTCCGAAGTGCTCTGAAGTCCCACGCCAGCGTTCCCCTCTTCTTCCGAAAGCCCGCCATGTCCGCACCCGCCAAGAGCGTTCTCAACGAATCCAAGCAAATCGAACGCGCCGCCATGCTGATCGAGATGGGGGCCCGCATGCAGGTGCTGGAGTCCGAGACCACGCTGTCGTACGAACGCCTGATCCGCCTGTACAAGGAGATCGCGGGCAAGTCGCCGTCCAAGGGACAGCTGCCCTTCTCCACGGACTGGTTCCTCACCTGGCAGGAGAACATCCACAGCTCGCTGTTCCTGAACATCTACGAATATCTGTCCAAGGGCGTGAGCCTGGACGCGGTGGAGCTGCTCACCAAGGCCTATCGCCTCTACAACGAGCAGGTGGCCGCGGCGCAGATCGACCCACTGCTGTCCTTCACGCGCGCCTGGCGGCTGGTGAAGTTCGTGGATGCCGGCATGCTCACGCGCACCAAGTGCTCGCAGTGCAGCGGCCAGTTCGTCACCGAGTTGTACGAGAACCGCCACTACACCTGCGGCCTGTGCAACCCGCCCGCACGTGCCGGCAAGAGCAAGAGCGCCGGCGCACTCACGCTGCACTAATTCAGGTCAAAATGGCTTCTATCGCTTACCCATCAAACGCTAACAGCTATTAAATAAATAGCATAACGGCGCGACAACGGGCTACCGGCCCGCCAGCAGACCGCGCACGTTGGCATCCATGGGCAGTGCATAGTCGTGCGCCGCCAGCACCGCGTTGCCCGCGCCCACCAGCTTCAGGCTCACGTAAACCGCCTGCGGCGCCACCGCGTAGGTGCCCACCAGCACGGCCTGCGCCGCCTGGGCGCGCGCCACCTCCTGTGCGTGCCGCGACAGCAGCAGCTCGCCCTGGCCGGGGCGCATCGCCAGGGTCTCGCGCATGCGCAACTCGGTCACGCGCAAGCCGCGCTGGGCCAGCCGGCCCGCCAGTTGCTCGGCCACCAAGCGCCCCAGGCGCGAAGATTCATCCAACCGGTCCAACTGCACCACCGTTGCCACCAACACAGGGGTATCGGGATCCAGCGGCACTTGCAGCAACAGCGCATCCGCGGCGCCGTGGTTGCTGGCCATCAGGTCCACGGGGTCGCTGCTGGCCGCAGCGCCGTAGTAGTAGCGTGCGCAGCCCGGCAGGGCCAATGCGCTGGCGGTCAGCACCGCTGCCAGCAGCACGCGCCGCTGTATTCCAATGCGTTGTGTCATGCGGTCTCCCTCCTTCATGGCACGACCCGCCAGGTCGTGAGGGGCCCCGGCGCCGCAGCGGGGCGCTGGTACAGCGGTGCGTCCGGCTGCGCGATCGTGTACACGTCAGATGTGCGCACCAGCACCCGGCCCTCGCTTTCCAGCGACGTGACGACCAGCACCTCGGTGCGCATCGGCACACTCGCGTCCGCATGCGTTGCATTGCGCCGCACGTACACACCTTCGGCCAGGCGCTGCAACGGCGCCGCGGACGCCGCACCCGCGTGGTGCTGCACCAGCTGGGTGCTGGCCCGCAACCGCAGGGCTGCGGGTTCGGTGGTCACGGCGATGCCCCGCTCCACCAAATGCGTGACCAGCAACTCGCGAAAGCCGCGCTGAAAGTCGGAGGCTTGGGGGGCCATCTCCACATGGATCGGGTGCTGCCCCGCGGGCCACGCACGCAGCCGGTCGGCCACATGCGCCGCCACGTCGGCAGCCAGCACGTCCCATTGGCGGACTGCGTTCACCGCCTGTTGCTCCGTGGGCGCGTGCGCCCCCTCCGGCGTCGCGCCGTGCGGCGCCGTTGGCAGGGGCGCGCAGCCGGCCGCCAGCCCGGCCAGGACGCAGAAGGCCAAAACCCGGTTTCTCATGATCGAAGAATATGTATTGCGTGACGACCGGCCATGCTAGCCGGTGCGCCTGCGCCCCAAGGGTGGAACAAGACGGGCTTTGCGGGCTAGATCAGCCTCAGGCCGCCGCGCCCTGCCCGGCAAGCGAGCGCACCGCGGCCCGCAGCGGCGCCACCTGCCGGCACACCAGCGCCAACTGGGCCTGCACGAGCGATAGGCCGTCGCCGGAGGCATCGGCCGCCTGCTCCAGCGCCAGCGCCAACTCCTCGGCAGCGCCATCCTCCTGCGCCAGCGCATGCCGCCCGCGCAGCGCCTGGGCCATCTGCTCGATCTGGTCCGCGGCCTCACGGGCGGCGCGCTCTGCCAACGAATCGGCCGCCACGTCGGCCGGCAGACCGCGGTGCGCACCCAGGGCCGACAGATAGCTCAACAGCGTATGCGAGAGCACCAGCAACTGCAGTCCCACGCGCGCGTGGCGGCGCACCCAGCGCGGCTCCAGCAGCATGTGCGACAGGGCGGCGGACAGGGCCGCATCGGCGTTGTGCGCCACGCGGCGCGCCAGGCGGTAGTCCAGGTCGTCGTCCTTGCCCGTGGCGTACTGCGACATGATCTCGCGCAGGTACAGCGCATGGGCCTCCAGCGCCTCGGCCGCAACGGCACCCAGGCGCTTGCCCTGCCAGTCAGGCAATACCAGAAACATGGCGGCCGCCGCGATGAGACTGCCGATCACCGTGTCCAGCAGGCGCGGCAGGATGAGCGTGTAGCCTTCGCCCGTGGTCTGGTTGAAGCACAGCAGCACCATCAGCGTGATGGCCGCCGTGGCCAGCAGGTAGCGCTGGGTGCGCGTAAGGAAGAACAGCACCCCCGCCGCCACGGCCAAGAGCGCCTGCAGGGTCGGGCTGGGGAACAGCTCCAGCAACGCCCAGCCCGCCACCAGCCCCAGCGCGGTGCCCAGCACGCGCCGCGCCACGCGGGACACGGTGGCCCCATAGGTCGGCTGGCAGACGAACAGCGTGGTCAGCAGGATCCAGTAACCGTGCCTGGGGTCCGTGAGCTGCATGGCGGCATACCCCGCGGCCAGCGCCAGCGTGAGGCGCACCGCATGCCGAAACAGCACCGAGCGCGCATGCAGCTGCGCACGCACGCGGCCCCACGCATCGGCCAGCGAGCGCGGTGTGCGGTCGAACAATGCGATGTCCCCCAGCACCGCGTTTTGCATGGGCAGCGTGGCGGTGGTGAGTTGCGCGTCCAGCGTGCTGAGGTTGCGCGCCAGCGCGCGCAGCGAGCGCAGCGGGCGCTGCCAGGCGCTCTGGCCCTGGCGCTCCAGGTAGGTGATGGAATCATGCAGGTCTGCCAGCGCCTGCGCATGCCCCGCATCGCGTACCAGCGGGCGACGCCGGCGCAGTGCTTCACCCAGTTGCGTGCAGGCCATGCCCTGCAGCGTGAGGACGCGCTGGCAGCGGTACAGCACATCGCTGTGAAAGAGCACGTCCGCCCATTCGTTGTAGTGGTAGTGCGAGGAGCTCGCGCGCTCGTGAATATCCTGGGCGATGAAATACAGGTTGAGCAGCTGCAGCAGCCGGCCCTGGGGCGGCTGCGCGTCCATGCGGCTGAACAGGCTTTCCTTGGCGCTGTTGAGCGCCGCCACCACGCGCGCATTGGTCTGTGCCAGCGCCAGCCGCCTTTGCTGCACATCCACGCCGCGCACGGGCTCGAAGACGCTGGCCTTGAGCCGCAGGTAGGCGCCCAGCTCCTCGTACAGCGCGGCCATGCCATGCCGCAGGGGCAACAACGGCGTGAGCACACACCACGCCAGCGACAGCAGCCCGTACCACCCCGCGCCCGCCAGCAGCAGCGCAGGCATGCGCCACCAGGGCTGCGTGTCGCCCGCACCCTGGGGCACGCTGAGTGCCGCATACAGCGCCAGGATCACCGTGGCCGAAGCGATCGCGCGGTAGCGCCCGCCGACCGCGCCCAGCAATGTGAAGACGAAGCTGCACACCAGCAGCACCACCAGGAACCACAGCGGCTGGTCCACGAGCGCCGCCACCGGGAAGGCCACCAGCGCGAAGCACGCCAGTGTGACCAGCAGCGCCTTCAGGCGGCCGCGCCAGCTGTCATCCGTCTCGGCCAGCGCAGACGCGAGCACGCCCAGGAACAGCGGCACCACCAGCTCCACCTGGTGCGTGCCCCAGCTCCAGGCCATGGCGCCGCCCAGCGCGAGCAGCACGCGCAGGCCGTAAGCCCAGGCGACCTGCGCGCCCAGGCGTTGCAGCCACTGCGCCGTGATGCCGTCTACCACGCCCGTACCTCAGCCCGTGTTGCGCAGCCCCGCGGCAATGCCGTTGATGGAGATGTGAATGCCGGTCTGCACGCGCTCGTCGCCCTGGCCCGCGCGCCAGCGGCGCACCAGCTCCACCTGCAGGTGGTGCAGGGGGTCGATGTAGGGGAAGCGGTGCCGTATGGAGCGCGCCAGCGCCGTGTTGGCCGCCAGGCGCTGCTTTTCCCCTGTGATGCGCGTGAGCGCGTCGGCCGTGCGCTGCCATTCGGCCTCGATCACGCCGAACACCTTTTTGCGCAGGCGCGCATCGGCCACCAGCTCGCTGTAGCGCGAGGCCAGCGCCAGGTCGCTCTTGGCCAGCACCATGTCCATGTTGGACAGCAGCGTGCTGAAAAAAGGCCACTGGCGGTACATCTTGCGCAGCAGCGCCAGCTGGGCTTTGGGGTCTTTGCCGGGCGTGTTCAAAAACGCATCTACCGCGGCGCCGAAGCCAAACCATCCCGGCAGCGTGAGGCGGCACTGGCCCCAGCTGAAGCCCCAGGGAATGGCGCGCAGATCCTCGATCTGCTGGCTGGCCTTGCGGCTGGCCGGGCGCGAGCCGATGTTGAGCTCGGCAATCTCGCGGATCGGCGTGGAATTGAAGAAGTAATCGGTGAAGCCCGGCGTCTCGTACACCAGCGCGCGGTAAGCCTCCATGCTGGCCTGCGAGAGCTGCTCGGCGGCTTCCAGGAACGCCTTGGTGGCGGACTTGGTGGGTTGCAGCAGCGTGGCTTCCAGCGTGGCGGCCACCAGGGTCTCCAGATTGCGCCGGCCGATCTCGGGGTTGGCGTATTTGGAGGCGATCACCTCGCCCTGCTCGGTCAGGCGGATCTGCCCGCGCACGGTGCCTGGCGGCTGCGCCAGGATGGCCTGGTAGCTGGGTCCGCCGCCACGCCCCACCGTGCCGCCACGACCGTGGAACATGCGCAGCTGGATGGGCGCGCCCGCCTGGGCGGCGTTCATCTCGTCGAACAGCGCCACCAGCGCGATCTCGGCGCGGTACAGCTCCCAGTTGCTGGTGAAAATGCCGCCGTCCTTGTTGCTGTCGCTGTAGCCGAGCATGATGTCCTGCTCGGCCCCGCTGGCGCGCACCAACTGCACGATGCCAGGGATCGCGTAGAACTCGCGCATGATGGGCGCGGCATTGCGCAGGTCCTCGATCGTCTCGAACAGCGGCACCACGATCAGGTCCGCCCTGGCGCCCGTGTCCAGCGTGCCTTGCAGCAGGCCCACTTCCTTTTGCAGCAGCAGTACCTCCAGCAGGTCGCTCACCGTCTCGGTGTGGCTGATGATGTAGTGGCGGATGGCGTCGTCGCCATAGCGCTCGCGCATCTGGCGCGCGGTCTCGAAGATGGCGACCTCGCCCGTCGTGTGCTCGGAATACGGCGCCCCCACCACGCGCAGGGGCCGTGCGTCACACAGCAGGCGCAGCAGCAGCGCGCGGCGCGCGGGCTCGGGTAGGGCCTCGTAGTCGGACTCCACCCGGGCGGTGGCCAGCAGTTCGGCCACCACGCGCTCGTGCTGGTCGGAGCTTTGGCGCAGATCCACCGTGGCCAGGTGGAAACCGAACACTTCCACTGCGCGCATCAGCGGGCGCAGGCGTTCGCCCACCAGGGCCGCACCGCGGTGCGAGCGCAGCGAAGCCTCGATCACGCGCAGATCGGCCAGGAAGTCGCCCGCGCTGGCATACGCATTCTGTGGAGCTACGGCATGGCGTGCAGCCTCGCCGCCCGTCAAATCCCTGAGCGTGGCGGCCAGGCGCGCGTACACGCCCGTGAGTGCGCGGCGGTAGGGTTCGTCGCGGCGGTGCTCGCTGGTGTCGGGCGAGCGTGCGGCGAGCTGCAGCATCTCGGCCGAGACCTGCACCAGGTTGCTGGAGAGCGACAGCTCGCGCCCCAGGTGATGCACCTCGGTCAGGTAGTGGCGCAGCGCCACCTCGGCCTGGCGGCGCAGGGCCAGGGCCAGCGTGTCGGCGCTCACGTTGGGGTTGCCGTCGCGGTCGCCGCCGATCCACTGGCCCATGCGCAGGAAGCTCGCCACGGGCTGGTTGCCGCCCAGCTCGCGCTCCAGCTCGGCATAGATCTTGGGGATCTCGTGCAGGAAGGTGTATTCGTAGTACGAAAGGGCGTTCTCGATCTCGTCGGCCACGGTGAGCTTGGAGTAGCGCAGCAGCCGCGTCTGCCACAGCTGGGCCACGCGCGCGCGCAGCTGCGCCTCGTTGGCGGCCAGCTCGCGCGGGGTGAGCGTGTCCTTCGCGCTGTTGTAGAGCTGGGCGCGCGCCTGGATATCGTCGCGCTGGGTGAGCAGCAGGGCGATCTCGCGCTCCGCGTCCAGGATGCTCTTGCGCTGCACCTCGGTCGGGTGGGCCGTGAGCACCGGCGCCACATAGCTGGTGGCCAGCGTCTGCGCCACGGTGCGCGGCGCGATGCCGGCCCAGCGCAGGCGCGCCAGCGCCACCTCGATGCTGCCCTCCTGCGCGCTGCCCGCGCGCTCATGCACGGCGCGGCGGCGGATGTGGTGGCGGTCCTCGGCCAGGTTGGCCAGGTGGCTGAAATAGGTGAAGGCGCGGATCACGCTCACCGTCTGGTCGCCCGTCAGGCCCTTGAGCAGCTTCTTCAGCGCCTTGTCGGCCTCGTGGTCCGCGTCGCGCCGGAAGGCCACTGACAGTTTGCGGACCTGCTCCACCAGGTCATAGGCGGCCACGCCCTCCTGTTCGCGGATCACGTCGCCCAGGATGCGCCCCAGCAGGCGGATGTCCTGGATCAGCGGCAGGTCCTTGTCGGTCTTGCGGGCGGGCGCCGGCGCCGCGGCGGCGTCGGTCTTGCGGGCGGGGGCGGTCATGCGCAAAGGTCTCCTGGCGCGCCGATGGGATGGTTGATGGAATGGCGCGGCTGTTGCAGCGCAGCATGCTAGCATTCCCCGCTGCCCCGCCGCCGTGCCTGCGGGGGCCGAGACAGACGCCGCAATGACCACTCCCTCCCCCTCGCTTCCTTCCATCGTGATCGCCACGCGCGAAAGCCAACTCGCGCTCTGGCAGGCCGAGCATGTGCAGTCCTTGCTGCGCGCGCGCGGCCACGCCGTGGCGCTGCTGGGCATGACCACGCGCGGCGACCAGATCCTGGACCGCACGCTGTCCAAGGTGGGCGGCAAGGGCCTGTTCGTGAAGGAGCTGGAAGTGGCGCTGGAGGAAGGCCGCGCCGACATCGCGGTGCATTCGCTCAAGGACGTTCCCATGGAGCTGCCCCAGGGCTTCGCCCTGGCCTGTGTGATGGAGCGCGAGGACCCGCGCGACGCCTTCGTGTCGCCCGGCTACGCATCGCTGGACGAGCTGCCCCACGGTGCGGTGGTGGGCACGTCCAGCCTGCGCCGCCAGGTGCTGCTGCAAGCGCTGCGCCCCGACCTGCAGATCGAGCCGCTGCGCGGCAACGTGCAGACGCGCTTGCGCAAGCTGGACGAAGGCCAGTACGCGGCCATCGTGCTCGCGGCCGCAGGCCTGAAGCGCCTGGGCCTGCACGAGCGCGTCCGCGCCGTGTTCACGCCCGAGCAGATGCTGCCCGCCGCCGGCCAGGGCGCGTTGGGCATCGAGATCCGCGGCGACCGCCACGACCTGCGCGAGGCGCTGGCGCCGCTGGCCCATGAGCGCACCTGGCTCACGGTGACGGCCGAGCGTGCCGTAAGCCGCGCCATGGGGGGGAGCTGCTCCATGCCGCTGGCCGCGCATGGCCAGTGGGACGGCGACACGCTCTCGCTGCGCGCCGCCTGGGGCGACGTCGCGGCCCGGGTGCCGCTGGTACGCGCCGAGGGCGTGGCCCCCGTGCATACGCTGGAGCAGGCCGACGCGCTGGGACTGGCCGTCGCCGCACAGCTGCGCACTGCGGGCGCGGTGGGAGCGCTCTGACCTTGCCCGTGCCGCCGCCCCGGGCCATCGTCACGCGCCCCGCGCGCGAGGCCACGCAGTGGGCCGCCGATCTGCAGGCGCGCGGCATCGCCGCGCTGGCGCTGCCACTCATCGCCATCGGCCCGGTGACCAACCCGGCTCTGCGCGAGGAACTGCAACAGGCCCGCGCACGGATGGACCGCTACTGCGCGGTGATGTTCGTGAGCGGCAACGCGGCGCAGTATTTCTTTGAATCAAATATGCCTCTAACGCTTTCTGGACAAGCGTTAGCAGCTATCAAAACGAGAGTATGGGCTCCCGGCCCCGGTACCGTGGCGGCACTCGTGCAGGCCGGGGTTGCGCCCGAGCGCATTGACGCTCCCGGCGCCGACGCCGCGCAGTTTGACTCCGAGGCCCTGTGGCAGGTGGTCGCGCCGCAGATCGGCCCGGGCGACCGCGTGCTCATCGTGCGTGGAGCCAACGCCCCCACGGCCGAGGGCGGCAACGGGCGCGAATGGCTGGCCCGGCAGATCGCCGCTGCGGGTGGCGCGGTGGACTTCGTCGCCGCGTACGAGCGCGGCGCACCCTGCCTCGACGCCCAGCAACTGGTGCTGGCGCAAGCGGCCGCCAGCGACGGCTCGGTCTGGCTGCTGAGCAGTTCCGAGGCCATCGCCAACCTGCGTGCTGTGTTGCCCGCGCAACACTGGGGCATGGCCCGCGCCCTGACCACCCACCCGCGTATCGCGCAGGCCGCACGTGCGGCCGGCTTTGGCAGCGTGCACGAATGCCGTCCGGCGTTCGATGAAGTGACAGCCTCGATAGAATCGCTTTATGAGCAATGAGTCCTCATCCGGGCTGCCCGCACCGGCGCCCGCCGCTCCCCGGCCCGCCGCGGCCCACGGCGGCCGCGCGACCCTGTTCGCGCTGAGCGCCATCGCCATTGCCGCGCTGGCCAGTTCGGTGATGCTGTGGCAGCGGCTGTCGTCCATCCAGGAGCAGTTGGCACGCCAGTCGGCCGACTCCGGCGCCCAGGCCATCGAGGCGCGCACCATGGCCCAGCAAGCGCAGGAGCTGGCGCGCGAGACCTCCACGCGCCTGGCCGTGGCAGAAGCCCGCGTGAGCGAAGTCGCGCTGCAGCGCAGCCAGCTGGAAGAACTCATGCAAAGCCTCTCGCGCACGCGCGACGAGAACCTGGTGGTGGACTTGGAAGCCGCCATCCGCCTGGCGCAGCAGCAGGCCCAACTCACGGGCAGCCTGCAGCCCCTGGTGGCCGCGCTCAAGAGCGCGAGCCAGCGCGTGGAGCGCGCATCGCAGCCGCGCCTGGCGCCCGTGCTGCGCGCCATGGGCCATGACCTGGAGCGCCTGGAGCGCGCCAACGTCATCGACACTGCGGGTCTGCTCGGCCGCCTGGACGACCTGGTGCGCCAGGTGGACGAGCTGCCCCTGCTGGGCAGCGTGGCCCAGGCAGCCAGCATGCGCCGCCCGGCGGGCGAGGCGACGGCGCCCGCCCCCGCTGCGAGCACCGCCAGCCAGCCCCGCTGGCAAGCCACGCTGCACCGCACCTGGGAAGGTGTGCGCGACGAGGTGCGCGGCCTGGTGCGCGTGAGCCGCATCGACCATCCCGACGCCATCCTGCTCGCCCCCGACCAGGCCTTCTTCCTGCGCGAGAACCTCAAGCTCAAGCTGCTCAATGCACGGCTGGGCCTGCTGGCGCGTCGCATGGATTCGGCGCGCGCCGACCTGGCCGGCGCCTACAGCGCGCTGGGCAAGTACTTCGATCCTGCCTCGCGCCGCACGCAGAACGCCATCGAGGCCCTGCAGCAGCTGCAGGCGCACATGAAGACCGTCGAAATGCCCGCGCTGGAGGACACCTTCGCCGCGCTGGCCACGGCCGCGGCCGGCCGTTGACCCGCCCCTAGGACACTCTGCCCATGCGCGCAGCACTCTGGTTCCTGGCCCTGTTCGGTGTGGCCGTTGCCGTCGCCCTGTTTGCGGGCAACAACCAGGGCACGGTCACGTTGTTCTGGCCGCCCTACCGCATCGACCTGTCCCTCAACATGGTGCTGATGCTGCTGTTCGGCGGCTTCACGCTGCTGTACGCGGCGCTGCGTGCCCTGGCGGCGCTGCTGGAGCTACCCATGCAGGCGCGCCGCTGGCGCCTGCTGCAAAAGGAGCGTGCCATGCACGGTGCGCTGCTGGATGCGCTGTCGCAGATGCTGGGAGGGCGCTTCCTGCGCGCCCGCAAATCCGCGGAATCCGCGATCGCGCAGGAGCGCGCCCTCGAAGACGCCAAGGAAGCCCTGCCCCATGGCCGTCGGCTGCGCACGCTGGCCCACATGGTGGCCGCGGAAAGCTCGCATGCGCTGCAGGACCGTGCCACGCGGGAAGCACACTTGCAGCAGGCGCTGGACAACATTCCCGATCGTGCGGTCGCCATCGAGCAGGAATTGCGCGAGGGCGCGCAGCTGCGCGCTGCACGCTGGTCGCTGGACGAGCGCGACGCCACCACCGCGCTGGAGCGCCTTTCCGTCCTGCCGGCCGGCACGGCGCGCCGCACGCTGGCACTGCGCGCCAAACTCAAGGCATCGCGCCTGTCGCACCAGACCGAGCAGGCGCTGGAAACCGCCCGTCTGCTGGGCAAGCACCACGCTTTTTCGCCGGCCGCCGCCGAGAGCATCGTGCGCGGCCTGGCAATGGAACTGATCAACGGCGCCTACGACCCGGCCCAGTTGCAGCGCATCTGGCTGGGGCTGGAGCCCCATGAGCGCGCCATGCCCGAGATTGCCGTGCATGCGGCGCAGCGCCTGGGCCAGTTGGGCGGCGATGCGATGCAGGTGCGCGCATGGCTTCTGCCGGTGTGGGAACGCATGACGGACCCCGCTCAGCCCCCGCTGCCCGATGCCCAGGTGCTCAAACTGGTGCGCGCGCTTGAGGGCAGCCTGCAGGCGCTGGATGCCAACTGGCTGGCGCGCATCGAGTCCGCCCAGCAGGCGGCTCCGCGCAACGCGCGTCTGCAATACCTGTCGGCCAAGGCCTGCCTGCAGCGCAACCTGTGGGGCAAGGCCCAGCAACTCTTCACCCAGGCCGCTCAGCAGCTTACCGATGCGTCGCTGCGCGCCAGCGCTTGGCGCCATCTTGCCGAGCTGGCCGAGCAGCGCGGCGACGCAGAGGCCGCCGCGGATGCCTGGAAGAAAGCCGCCCAGGCGAACGCCTGAGTAACCGTCTTCGAAGTCAAGCGCAATGAAGCGACTTGTCCCAAGGTTTTCCAGTGCGCACCATGGCGTTGAGCGTGGTGAGCAACTTGCGCATGCAAGCGACCAGGGCGACCTTGGGCAACTTGCCAGCGGCCTTCAGACGCTCGTAGAAGGCCTTGATGGCCGGGTTGTAGCGGGTGGCCGTGAGCGTTGCCATGTACAGCACGCGGCGGATCTCGAAGCGCCCGCCTTGTACGCGCCGCCTGCCCTTGCTGCCGCCGGAGTCATTGGCCATGGGCGCCACGCCCACCAATGCAGCGATCTCGCGCCGGTTCAGCCGGCCCAGCTCTGGCAGCTCGGCAATCATCGTGGCACTGGCCACCGGGCCGACTCCCGCAGCCGACTGCAGCAGCGTGTCGAGCTCCCCAAAGTGCTCGCGCACATGCGTGACCATCTGCTCTTCGATCTCATCGAGCTGCGCCTTGATCGCCGCCTCGATGGCCTCGATGCTGGCGTGCAGCTTCTTGGGCGTGATCTGCAGCCGTTGGCGCTCCGAATGGAGCATGGTCAGCAACTGGCGCCTGCGCGTGACCAGGGCCGCGAGCCACTGCTGGCGCTCATCGGCCAGGGGGCGCAAGAAGCGCTGCAGATCGTCGCGGCGCAGCAGCACCGCTGCCAGCTCGGCCAGCGTGCGCGCATCCACCGCGTCGGTCTTGGCCAGGCGTCCCATGGATTTGGCGAAGTCGCGCGCCTGGCGCGGGTTGATGACCGCCACGGGCAGGCCTGTGGCCTGCAGGGCACACGCTAACGCGGCCTCGTAGCCGCCGGTGGCCTCCATCACCACCAGACCCACGTCCAGGGGCTGCAGGGCAGCCGCCAGCGCCGAGTGGCCTTCGGCATCGTTGTCAAACCGCTGGGCGCTGCTCTTGGCACCCAGCACACAGACATCCACGTGCGCCTTGGCCACGTCGATGCCCACCGTCACTGAGGTAACAGACATGATCTTCAGATCCCTTGCTTGTGCATGCGCGCTCAATCAAGGCGCGCGTAACCGTTCGGGCTTCACGAAGACCAGCGCGGCGGCCATGCGTTCTGTACTCAGTCACGGGCTCTATCACCCCAGCGCCTACCAAACTGCACGGGCCGGTCTGGCCGCCTCAACGGCGTTCAGACTCTACCGCGCTGGTCTGGTTTAA
>NZ_MTBE01000011.1:0-93339 GCF_002916785.1 Diaphorobacter sp. LR2014-1
TCTACCAGTTTCACCAGAACCGCTGGGTTATAGGCATTCTTACCAAACCAAAGTCTTCTGTCGGCGCTCGCGCTGATAACCCCTCGTTCGGCTACCGTGAGCGCCCGTCGAACTTGCATGAAGAATCTATCAACAGCCGTCAATGACGCCTTCAGGTGCAGCCGGGCAAAATGACGAAGCTGGTCACTCCGCTTTTCCGGGTCAGTCTCGGGTTCGTCAATATCAGTGAGCCACGAAACTCCCTTTTGTGGCTCTCGCATGTCCGCGATTGGATGTCGAAACCAAGGGTCGCCCCACTTGCCAATAAGTGTTGGGCTGCTTAACTCTTCCAGGGCCAGGATTAAGCTGGCCTCTTCCTCGTCAACTCCGGCGTCACTCATTACCTTCCGGAGTCGCCGCTTGGCAGCGCCAACAATCCCCTTCTTCTGGTCAACCGTGAATTCCTTGAGGACCTTTACGTAGAATGCGTCTGCGGTCCTATTTAGAACGCGCTCCGGAACGCTCACCAAGATTGCAGCCCGAATACCAGATTCTTGGTCAACGAAGAATCTTAGTTTCTCTGCCTTCTGCAGCAATCTCGTCACGAACTGAATATGTGCCGCCATGACGGTCTGCTCGTGCAAGAGCATGCCCTTGGCCGGCGCCCTGGTCGCCGTCGAGGGGTCGTCGCCGCTCTCGATGTCCTCGCGCTCCTGAGCCGCGTCATAGGTGTCCTTGACAGCCGCGAGCAGCTCCCCAGGCAGCTCAGTTGGCTCCTCGCTGGCCCGTCGGGTGCCCTTACGGCTCGCGGCAGCCCGTACCGCAGCGTCATCCCAGTCTTGGGGTAACCAAACCCGAGCAAACCGTCGAAAGGGTTTTGCCAATCGCTGGTCGCCGAATTTGGTCATCTCCTCCTTGACCTTCTCACTATCCATCTCGCCATCGAAGTTGACGTTCGCCGCGTACAGGTAGCCTGTTATTTGGTCGGCGCTCGCGATGGAAAGGAGGACAGTGTTCTTTCTGCTCTTCCGGTCCGACCAGTTGACAATGAGCTTTTGTCGGTCGGTCGAGATATACCTCTTGCCGAGGTCCTCCCGGTCAAGAAGCCCGCGCTCTCGCTCGCCAGCAAAAATCTGGCATTGCTCGTGGATAAAGTCGATTCGGTCGTAGAGAATAGCAGGCGAAATTCCCAGCACCTTGATGATTCGCCGCAAGGGCATCGAATTCATCAGATGCTCGAATATGCCAATGTTCGGATGGGTTTTCTGTTGGCGCTTTGTCGAGCGACCGCCAAAGACGAATATCTTTCGACAGGCTCCGCACTTGAATCGCGGCGTGCCGTGTGCGTTAGTTCCGAATCTTGTGTGCCGCCCACTATGTTCAGGTTCGGCTTTGCGGAATAGCTCGCAGTCCTCGTTGGGACACGTTGGAAGCTGGGGCTCCAGGTATCTGCCGATTCGCAATAACTCTTCCGCGATGGCCAGATTGCTCTGCATGGGAAAGCTTTCCCTGCAAAGGTGGCAAAACAGATTTGGTTGACCCTTACCGCTGGCGACAACGCGGTAGTCTCCGGGTGCGTATCCACCCGGCTTTCGGGCGGCGGCCCCACGCTTGGACTCGTTGTGGGGCGGTACGCCAAAGTTGGCGCACTTAGGGTTCCGGCAGTGGTTGACCTGGATGCCGGCGGCGGTCGGAGGGAACCGCCAAGGCCATTCGCCGGACGAAACCGCTCCTGGAAGCGATTTCACCTCAGACAAAGAAGCGCCCCAGTCGTTGACTGGGGCGCATTGTGGGCCAATCAGGGCTACCTTAGCAACTCTTTCCGAGAACGGCTAGCAATAATGCGCCCATTGGCCATGCGAACGCGCACATTCTGTCCTTGAGCGCCCGCGCTCATGGCCTGGCCCGAGGAGGTGACCGCATAACCCGGCCCCTGCACCACCACGCGCACCGCAGAGCCGGCCTTGAACAGGTCGGGGGCGCGCACCATGTTCTGGCGCAGCGCCTGGCCGGCGGACAGCGGACGGGTGGCGGTCTGCCCCACCCAGTCCTTGGGGTTGGCCACGATGGCCGCGGGTTCTGCGGCCCAGTCCACCTCGGCCTCGATGGCATCTTGCTCGCTCAGCACTGCGCCGGTGCCCACATTGCCGGCCAGCACCCAAGCGGGGCCGAAAGCCTTGACGGTGATGGGCAGGAACACGTTCCAGCGGGTGGGGCCGTCCACGCAGCGCAGGCCCAGGCGGGTGCGCCCCCACAGGCGGGCACCAGCGGGCAGATAGGGTTCCACGCGCGCGCAGGGCGCCAGGCGCAGGCGCGAATCCAGCGTGCCCACACTGACTTCCATGCGCAGCGGCAGCCCCCCAGCCTGCGCCTGGGCCAGCGCATCGTCCAGCCAGTGCTGGGTGATCGAGCCCAGCTCGGCGGTCTGATCGCCTCCCTGCTGGGCATGGGCGGACAGCGCCAGGGCAGAGCCCAGCGCCAGCGCGCCGCCCATCAGGAAGCGAAGGCAGGCAAGGCGGGATGAGCGCAGGATAGGAAGCGGCATGACGGGACTCCAACGGGTCTGGCGGCAGTCCGGCACAACGGGCCCCGGACGCCTTTTCACACCTGCCACTGTAGGCTGGCCACCGCATGCGCCAAGCGCGGAACAACGGGCCAATCCCAGCGCTCTTCGCGCTTTAGAAAAACGGGGCGATTTCCATAATCGACGCACGCCACAAGCCCCCTGGGCCATGGCGGCCGAACCCCTTTTTTTACACGCCGAGGCCCACATGCTCGACAAGATGACCAACCGCCTGGACTTTCACGGAAGCGCCTTGCTGCTGCGCTCTGAGCGCCAGCGTGCCATCGCGAGCAACATCGCCAACGCGGACACGCCCGGCTACGTGGCGCGCGACTTCAAGTTTGCCGATGCCATGCGTGCCGTGAACGAAGCCCAGAACCCCAGCCCCCTGCGCAGCCAGAGCGTGAGCGACCCGCGCCACATCCCGCTGCCGGCAGCCGCCAGTGGCAGCTCGGACAGCACGCTGGGCTATGCCCTGCAGACCCAGCCGAGCCTGGACAACAACACCGTGGACATGGACCGCGAGCGCGCCGCGTTCGTGGACAACGCCGTGCGCTACGAGGCCACCCTGCGCTTCATCAACGGCCAGTCCAAGACCATGCTCAGCGCCATCCAGGGCCAGTAATCCCGAAAGAGAGCACCCGCCATGTCCATGTTCTCCATCTTCAACGTCTCGGGCAGCGCCATCAGCGCGCAGTCGCAGCGGCTGAACGTCGTGGCCAGCAACCTGGCCAACGTGGACGCCGTGGCCGGCCCCGACGGCCAGGCGTACAAGGCGCGCCAGGTGGTCTTCCAGACCGCGCCCATGGGGCCTGAGAGCGCCGCGGGCGTGCGCGTGTCGTCCATCCAGGAGAGCGACCAGCCCGGCCGCCGCGTGCACGACCCGGCCAACCCCATGGCCGACGCCGAGGGCTACGTGACCCACTCCAACGTGAACGCCGTGGAGGAGATGGTCAACATGATCTCGGCCTCGCGCTCGTACCAGAACAACGTGGAGGTCATGAACACGGCCAAGACGCTGCTGCTCAAGACCCTGCAGATGGGCCAGTAAACCGCCCTCCGAAAGCACGCCATGATCCTCAACCCCATCGGCACCACCGCCACGACCAACACCGGCGCTTCGGCCAACGCGACCAACGACCCCGCGGCCATGCAAGACCGCTTCCTCAAGCTGCTGGTCGCGCAGTTGAACAACCAGGACCCGATGAACCCCCTGGACAACGCGCAGATGACCACGCAGATGGCGCAGATCAACACCGTCACCGGCATACAGACGCTCAACCTCACCATGCAAACCATGGCCGAGGAGTTCTCGACCATGCAGCAGATCCAGGGCATCTCGCTCATCGGCCGCTCGGTGCTGACCGAGGGCGACCGCCTGAGCGTCAGCGACGGCAAGGGCAAGGGCTACTTCAACCTGGACAACACCGCCACCGACGTGCAGGTGGACATCGTCACGCCCGGCGGCGTGGTGGTGGACACCGTGGACCTCGGCGCACAGGACAAGGGCCGCCGCTCTTTCGAGTGGGACGCCGCCGGTTACAGCGGCAACGCCGCCGACCTGCGGTTCCGCGTGCGGGCCACGTCGGGCGAGACGGCGGTCACCGCGACAGGGCTGTCCGAGGCGCAGGTGGTCGCCACGGGCTCCAACGCCGGTGCGCTGACGCTCACGCTGGACAACGGCGACATCGTCAACTACTTCCGCATTCACAGCGTGCTCTGAGAGCCGCGCTTTCCTCCAGGAGAACACCATGGGTTTCCAGCAAGGCCTCTCGGGCCTGAACGCGTCGGCCAAGAACCTCGACGTGATCGGCCACAACATCGCCAACGCCAACACCACAGGCTTCAAGGCCTCGCGCACCGAATTCGCGGCCATGATCGCCTCGGCCATCGGCGCGTCCAGCGGCACCAACTCCGGCATCGGCGTGGAGGTGTCAGCCATTGCGCAGCAGTTCAACCAAGGCAACCTCACCGTCACGGGCAACAGCCTGGACGTGGCCATCAACGGCAACGGCTTTTTCACGCTGCAGATGCCGGATGGCTCGCGTGCCTACACGCGCGCCGGCAACTTCAAGCTGGACAACGTGGGCAACGTGGTCACCAATGACGGCGCCCAGGTCATGGGCTACCCCATCGACCCCGTGACCGGCCTGCGCACCTCCAACACCGCCCAGCCGCTCAGCTTTCCCACTACCGCGCCCATTCCGGCCAAGCAGACGACCAGCATCAACGCAGGCTTCAACCTGGATGCTCGCGTCACCGACGCCAAGGGCAACCCCGGCGCCACACCGCCCGTGCCCGAAACGCCTCGCACCACCTATGGCACGTCGCTCAACGTGTACGACAGCCAGGGCGTGGCCACGCCGCTGTCCTTCTACTTCGAAAAGAACGGCGCCAACACTTGGGACATCTACAACCAGCTGAACGACCTGACCACGGCACCGCCCACCGTGCCAGCCGCCACAGGCCGCGTCATTTTTGACAACACCGGCGCCGTTGCTGCCACCATCGTGCCCATTACGACTGCAGCATCCATACCCAACGCAGACAAAACGAAAACTCAGAAGGATGATTTCCCCAAAGAATTCACCGTCAAGTTCTACGGCCCCGACGACAAGGGCATAGTTGCTATCCGCCAAACCAAGCTGACAGTTACCGACATCGATCAGGCTTACGATTTCACATACTCGGACGCGCCCGCCAATACGCTCGTCACTTCAGCAAGGCTCAAAAGTGACCTAGTGGTCTACAACGACGGCTTTCCCGCAGTGGATCCAAAGTATGGCTCCTTGTCCCCCGTCGTCCCCAAGCCAGCAACCGCAGCCACTCCCCCGGCAGCCGGCAAGCAGTCGTTCGAACTGGCGCTGAACGTGAACCCCAGCCCCGCCAACCCCAACAGCCCCAATGCACCAGGCGGCAACCCGGCGCCCGCCCCCTTCCCCGTCACCCTGGATCTGAACAACGTGACGCAATTCGGCACCAAGTTCGCTGTGTCCGAGCTGCGGCAAGACGGCTACACCTCGGGCGAGCTCACGGGCATCAATGTCGAGAACAACGGCATGATCATGACCCGCTACTCCAACGGCGTGACGCGTGCCGAGGGCCAGATCGCGCTGGCAAGCTTTCGCAACACGCAGGGCCTGGCGGCCGTGGGCGGCAACAACTGGGTGGAGACCTACGAATCGGGCCAGCCCGTGCTGGGTGCGCCCACGGATGGCAACTTCGGCGCGCTGCGCGCCGGTGCCCTGGAAGACTCCAACGTGGACCTGACGGCCGAGCTGGTCAACATGATGACCGCCCAGCGCGCCTACCAGGCCAACGCCCAGACCATCAAGACGCAGGACCAGGTGATGTCCACCCTCGTCAACCTGCGCTGATAACCCACTGACGCCGAGGCCACGCCATGGACCGCATCATCTACACCTCCATGACCGGCGCGAATGCCGCCGCGCACCGGCAGGCGGTGCTGGCCAACAACCTGGCCAACGCCTCCACGACCGGCTTTCGCGCCGAGATGTCCAACTTCCGCTCGGTGCCGCTGCAAGGCGGCGGCTCCACCACGCGCGTGTTCGCGCTGGAGGCCACCTCGGGCCATGTGGACACACCCGGCCCCGCGCAGACCACGGGCCGTCCGCTGGACGCCATGGCCGTGGGTAATGCCTGGTTCGCCGTGCAGGGTCTGGACGGCGTGGAAACCTACACGCGCGCCGGGTCCTTTCAGGTCACTGCCGCCGGACAGCTGGTCACCAGCACCGGCATGGCCGTGCTCTCGGACGGCGGCGCACCCATCGACGTGCCCCCTAATGCCGAAGTGACGCTGGGCGCCGACGGCACCATCACCGCCCGCCTGGCGGGCGAAGTACCCCAGCCCGTGGCCCGCCTGAAACTGGCCACGCCCGCGGCGGACAACCCGCTCACGCGCGGCGACGACGGGCTGTTCCGCACGGCCGGCGGCGACCCACTGCCCGCCGACCCCAACGCGCGCCTGCGCTCGGGCGTGCTGGAGGGATCCAACGTGAACCCGGTGGAATGCATGGTCGGCATGATCGCCGCCGCCCGCCAATTCGAACAACAAATGCGCCTGCTGCAGACCGCCGAGAGCGACGACAAGAGCGCAGGCCAGCTGCTGAGCCTCAACGGCTAACCCTGAAGGACTACCGCCATGATGAATTCGCTGTGGATCGCCAAGACCGGCATGACCGCCCAGCAGACCCAGCTGGACGTGATCTCGCACAACCTCGCCAACGTGTCCACCACGGGCTTCAAGCGCAACTTCGCGGTATTTCAGGACCTCATGTATCAAAATCAAAGACAGGTAGGCGCGCAAACTAGCGACAACACTGAACTACCTACCGGCCTGCACTTGGGTCTTGGCGTGAACGTAGGCGCTACATCGCGCAACTTTCTACAAGGCGGATTAGAGAACACGGGCAATGCCCTGGACCTTGCAATTAATGGCAATGGTTTCTTCCGGATCGAAATGCCAGATGGAACTACCGCCTATACCCGCGCAGGTAATTTCACCCTCAGCGGCGTGACAGAAGGTAGCGTCGTGACACCTGAGGGGCATGCGTTAGCCGACAGAATTTCCCTGAATACCGGCGACACCATCAGCATTGCTGCCAACGGGCAGGTTTCGATCACAAACTCCTCCGGAACAACCCCGGGCCCCAGAATCCAGCTGGCTAACTTTGTAAATCCCGCGGGGCTTGAGCCCATTGGGAATAATTTATTCCGAGAAAGTGTGGCGTCGGGCGCACCGACAGTGGCAGATGCACTAAGCAACTCGATGGGCGAAATTCGGCATAAATTCTTGGAGAACTCCAACGTCAACGTGGTGGAGGAACTGGTCACCATGATCCAGACCCAGCGCGCCTACGAGATGAATTCCAAGGCTATCCAGACGTCCGACCAGATGCTGGCCAAGCTGTCGCAGCTGTGAGCCGCACGACAAGGAACCCTGCCATGACCACCTCCCTCCTGCGCCTTCTGGCAGCGGCCACCGCTGCCGCGCTGGCCGCCGGCTGCGCCAGCATCAACCCGCCCCCGCCGGTGGACGTGCTTCCCACCACACCGCCCCCGATCGCCGCCCTGCCGCGCCCCGCCGGCCCGGCCTCGGGAAGCCTGTTCCATGCCGCCAGCTACCGGCCTGCTTTCGAGGATCAACGCGCGCGCCTGGTGGGCGACATGGTCACCATCGAGATCCTGGAGAGCATCGACGCCAAGCAGGACACCAAGTCCAACGTCAACCGCAACGGCGACACCAAGGGCAGCATCACGGCGCTGCCGCTGCTGGCCCCTTCCACGGTGGGCAAGCTGGCCGCGCGATCGGGCCTGGGCGCAGGCTACGAGAACACCTTCAACGGCAGCGGCAACACCGCCAGCAAGAACGAGTTCAAGAGCAACATCACCACCCTCGTCACCGAAGTGCTGCCCAACGGCCACCTGGTCATCACCGGCGAGAAGCAGGTGGGCGTGAACCGCAGCGTGGATGTGCTGCGCTTCTCGGGCATCGTCGATCCCCGCCACCTGCGCCGCGGCCAGCCCGGCCATCCGGGCAGCGTGATCGACTCGCGCTACGTGGCCAATGTGCGCGTGATCTCGCGCGGCCTGGGTGAGCAGGCCGAGGCCCAGGCCATGGGCTGGCTGGCGCGCGCGTTCAACACCATCAGCCCGTTCTAAATGACGCTGCAACGCTTGTGGGCAGGTGCCCTGCGCGCGGCCGCGCTGGTGGCGGCACTGGCCTGCGCTCCGGCAGGCGCGCAGGACTTCCGCGACCCGGTGGACCAGCCCTTCACCGTGTGGCCCAACATCCCGGTGATCCGCGCCTCCGACCTCGGCGACTACGGCCAGGACCGCCAGATCATTGCCGACCTGCATGCCGACAAGGCCGACCCCGCCAAGGTGGCCGCCGCGCTGCAAGCGGTGGACGGCCTGCAGGCCCACCACGAGCGCGCGGCCCTGGCCGAGCTGGGGCGCAGCCTCAACGTACAGCTGATCGCCGAGCTGGACCGGCAGGCGCGGCGCATCAACACGCGCAACCCCAAACTGCGCTTCGACTTCGCCGACATCACCCCCGAGCAGCTGCAGCGCCCCTCCGCACGGGACGACCTTCCCAGCCGCGTGGGCCGCATCACGCTGGCCGCCTACATCACCTACACGCGGCTGGACGGCGCGCTGGTGCAGGCCACGGCCACGCTGGTCAAGCTGCGCAGCGGTGCGTCGCAGAGCTTCACCGCCACGGCGCCCGCGCCGCTATTGGCCGAGGCGCTGGCGCGCGACCTGTTCGACTACTTCCAGGGCACGCGCTTCACGGCCCACCAGAACCCGCTGGGCAGCGCGCAGTGGCTCACGGCCGCGCCGGGCCATGCCGACCGGCTGGTGTCGCGCGACGCGGCCTTGCGCTACTGCCAGTCGCAGAACGCCGCCCTGCCCACGGCGGCAGAACTGGAAACCGCCGAGGCCGCAGGCTTCTACGGCGGCGGCGTGGCCCTGCAGCCGGCCGGCGTGTACCACGTGCAATCGGGCCTGTACGACACGGCCCTTGCGCACGACGGCGCGGGCCGCGCGCGGCCCAACCACCTGGCCAGCGTGCCCAACGGCTACTACTACTGCATCCGCCATGCCGCAGCGCCCGCCAGAGCCGCGCGCACGCGCAAGTAAGCTACTATTTTTATAGCTTTTAGCGCTTTCTAGTAAAGCGCCAGAGGCCTATTTGGCACTCAACACCGCGCAACCGGCAAGCCACGCCGCACCAGCCGCGCCAGCGCCGATAAACGCCCCAAAAGCCCCCGCTTTTCCGCGCATTGCCTAAAGGCCCGGCTGCCCACAATCGGGGGCATGAAAGCCTTGCCCTACTCCCGCATCGTCCATTGCCTGGTGGCCCTGGCCACCGCCCTGGGCCTGGCCGCGCCCGCGCAGGCCGTGCGCCTGAAGGAAATCGCGACTGTGCAGGGCGTGCGCAGCAACCAGTTGTCCGGCTACGGCCTGGTGGTGGGCCTGGACGGTACGGGCGACCAGTCCACGCAGATGCCGTTCACCGCGCAGGCCATGTCCAACTACCTGCAGCAGGCGGGCATCAGCCTGCCGCCGGGCACTACGGCGCCGCAACTCAAGAACGTGGCCACGGTGGTGATCACGGCGCAGTTGCCCGCATTCGCCCAGCCGGGGCAGATGATCGACGTGGCGGTGTCCTCCATCGGCAACGCCAAGTCGCTCAAGGGCGGCACGCTGATCGCCACGCCGCTGCGCGGCGCGGACGGCGAGATCTACGCCCTGGCGCAGGGCAACGTGGTGGTGGGCGGGGCGGGCGCATCGGCCGGCGGCAGCAAGGTGCAGATCAACCACCTGAGCGCCGGACGCATCCCCGACGGCGCCCAGGTCGAGCGCGCCGTGCCCACGCCGCTGCACGACAGCGACACCATCACCCTGGGCCTGAATGCCTCGGACTTCCAGGCCGCGCGCAAGGTGGCGCTGGCCATCAACGCACGCTCGGGCCCGGACACCGCCGTGGCGCTGGACGGGCGCACCGTGCAGGTGCGCGCGCCGCAGGACCCCGGCGCGCGGGTGAATTTCATCGCCGAGCTGGAGGAGCTGCAACTGCCCGACTCCACGCCCGCGGCCAAGGTGGTCATCAATGCGCGCACCGGCTCCATCGTGCTCAACCAGGCGGTGACGCTGGGCCCCTGCGCCATCGCGCACGGCAACCTGTCCATCACCATCAGCACCACACCGGTCATCAGCCAGCCCAGCCCGCTGTCGCGCGGCGTGACCGTGGTGGCGCAAAAGAGCGACATCGCCATCCAGCAGGATGGCGGCAAGGTAATGCAGGTACCCGCCTCGCCGCAGCTGGCCGACGTGGTGCGCGCGCTCAACACGCTGGGCGCCACACCGCAGGACCTGCTGGCCATCCTGCAGGCCATCAAGGCCGCAGGCGCTCTCAACGCCGAGCTGGAGGTGATCTGATGCCGCTCCTGCGCACCCTTCCCCGCGGCGGCGCCGCTTCCATTCAAGGCCCATGCCGCGTGCGGCGCGGCGGGAGGTGGATATGAGCCTTTCGCTCCCCAATGCAGGCGCAACGTTCGCACGCCAGGCGCTGGCCGTGGACGGCCGCGCACTCAACAGCCTCAAGGCGCAAGCCAGCCAGGGCGACGCCCAGGCCACCAAGGACGCCACGCTGGAGGCGGCCAAGCAGCTCGAATCCCTGTTCATGCGCGAGCTCATCAAGAGCATGCGCGAGGCGACGATGAAGTCCGGCCTGCTGGAGGGCGCCGAGGGCAACCTGGCCAGCGACCTGTTCGACCAGCAGCTGTCGGTGCAGATGGCAGGCCAGCCCGGCGGGCTGGCCGAGGCCATCCAGCGCCAGCTCTCGCGCCAGTTGGGCGGCGACGGCCAGACCACGCTGGTGCCGGGCTCCACGCTGAGCATGGACGTCGCGCTGCGCAAGGCTGCGCCTGCCGACAATCCGCGTGCCGCGTCGCCCAAGGGGCGTGACGACTTCGTGCAGCACCACCGCGCCGCGGCCGAGCGCGTGGCGCGCAGCAGCGGCATCCCCGCCAGCTTCATGCTGGGCCAGGCCGGGCACGAGACGGGCTGGGGCAAGGGCGAGATCCGCCACAAGGACGGCAGCAACTCCTTCAACCTGTTCGGCATCAAGGCCGGCAAGGGCTGGACCGGCAAGGTGGCCGAGGTGACCACCACCGAATACATCAACGGCGCGCCGCGCAAGGTGGTCGCCAAGTTCCGCGCCTACGACTCGTTCGAGGAGTCGTTCCGCGACTACGCACGCCTGATCAACGACAACCCGCGCTACGAGAAGGCGCGCGAGAAGACCCATTCTGCCGTCGCCTACGCCACGGAGCTGCAGAAGGCCGGCTACGCCACCGATCCGCAATACGCCGCCAAGCTCAGCCGCGCCATCCAGAGCACGCTGGGCGTGGCGCGCACCCCCAGCGCGCCCGTGCTGGCCCAGGCATCCGGCACGCAGGCCTGAACCCATAAGAACCAACGCACTGAACCATGAGTCTTCTGAACGTCGGCGCCCGCGCCCTCCTCGCCAACCAGGTCGCCTTGCAGACCACCGGGCACAACATCGCCAACGTCAGCACGGCCGGATATTCGCGCCAGAACGTGGCGATGGAGACCGTGCAGGGCCAGTTCACCGGATCAGGCTACATCGGCAACGGCGTGCAGGTGGCCACCATCCTGCGCAATCACAACGAGCTGCTGACGCGCCAGGCCGCGGCCGCCCAGGCGGTACAGGCGGGCGACACGGTGCGCGCCGAGCGCCTGGGGCAACTGCAGGACGTATTCCAGGGGGGCACCAGCGGCCTGGGGGCCGCCATCACCGACATGCTGAACTCGCTGGCCGATGTGGTGGCGTCGCCCACCGACATCACGGCACGCACCGTCACGCTCACCCGCATGGACGAGATGGCCGCTCGCATGCGCAGCAGCGCGGAGCAGCTGCAGGAGATCGCATACTCGGTCAACGAGCAGCTGCAGAACGACGCCACGCGCATCAACTCGCTGGCCAAGAGCATCGCCGACGTGAACGAGCAGATCGCCCGCGTGAAGGGCAACGGCCAGACTCCCAATGACCTGCTGGACAAGCGCGACCAGCTGATCCGCGAACTCAACCAGTTCATCCAGACCACGCAGATCCCGGCCGACGATGGCACGGTGGGCGTGTTCATCGGCGGCAGCCAGGCGCTGGTGCTGGGCGGCAAGGCCAGCGAGGTGCTGGTGGCGGAATCCCAGCAGTTCCCGGGAAGCCAGCTCACGCAGCTGTTCTTCAAGCCCGCGGGCGGCGCGCCCGTGGAGTTGAACGAGGGCATGCTGGGCGGCGGCGAAGTGGCCGGCCTGCTGCGCTTTGCCAACCAGGACCTGGCCGAGGGCCGCAACCTGCTGGGGCGCATGGCGCTGGCCATCGGCACCACCATGAACTACCAGCAGTCCATGGGACTGACGCTGGATGGACAGCCGGGCAAACCGCTGTTTACCGTACCCACGAGCGTCAAGGGCCTGTCAGGCAACTCTGCGCTTAATGGCGAGGTCACGTTCACCGATCCGACAAAGTTTGCTGCCTCTGACTACGAGGTGCGTTTCACGCCCTTTGGCACCCCCGAGGCACAAATCATTCGCTTGTCCGACGGACGGACCACGCCTATTGACGATCAGTTCGAATTGGCTCCTCCCAGCAGCGTCACGGTTGATGGTCTGACGTTCACGTTTACCCCTCCTCTGGGCAGCACCAACGAGCGTGTACTGTTCAAGCCCTTTGCCACAGCCGCGGCCAACATGCAAGCCCTGGTGCATTCGCCACGCGAGCTGGCCGCGGCCAACCCGATCAATGCGGCCATGGGTTCGTCCAATGGTGGCTCACTACAACTGGCGGGACTGAAAGCCACGGGCCTGCATTGGGATGGCGCAACGGAAATGATGTCTCCGAGGAGCGACCCCTCGCTTCCCCCATACGACTTGCCTCCATCGGGAGGGGTTACCTTGGAATTTGATGCCAACGGCAAGTTCTCTCTGACAGGCAATCAGAGTGCTCCCGTAGACATGTCGGCGTCCCCGCCAAAGTTGCTAGATGCAACGGTCGATCCGGAAGGGATTTCGTGGTACGAGGGATACACCTCGGGCCAGCGCATTTCTATCGATGGCTGGGAGATCACCCTGCAGGGCACACCCAAGGCGGGCGATAAGGTCACCGTGGACAACGCCCTCGATCCGAAGTACGGCGACTGGTACACCCGCAATGCCGGCAACGCCTCGGCCCTCATGGCGCTGCGCGACGTGAAGATGTTCGACGAATCCACGCTGTCCGACGGCTACGCCGGCCTCATGGCCCAGGTGGGCACGCGCACGCAAAGCGCGCAGTACGCGGCCAAGCTTTCGGGCTCCATCGCCAGCAACCTGGAAGCCAGCCGCACGGCCGTCTCCGGTGTGAACCTGGACGAGGAGGCCGCGCGGCTCATCCAATACCAGCAGGCCTACCAGGCATCCGCCAAGATGCTGCAGATCGCGCAGAACATTTTCGACAACCTGATCCAGACCATGGGCCGCTGAAAGGAATCGCCATGAGCAGCTCTTTCTACCGCGTCAGCACCGCCAACATGTACGACGCCACGCTGCGCAACCTCAGCGCACGGCAGAAAACCCTGGTGGACCTGCAGGAGAACCTCACCGCGGGCAAGCGCGTGGTGCGTCCCAGCGACGACCCCGTGGCCGCCGCACAGGCCGAGCGCGCGCTCACGCGCATCAGCCGCATCCAGACCGAGCAACGCGCGCTGGAGGTGCAGCGCAACGCCATCGCACAGGCCGAATCCACCCTGGGCGACGCCGTGGGCCTGGTGCAGGAGATTCGCCAGCTGGTCGTGGCCGCCGGTGGCGGCGCGCTCAAGCCCGAGGACCGCAAGACCTACGCCAACCAGATCCAGAGCCTGCGCGAGCAGCTCACGCAGGTGATCAACCGCAAGGACACCAACGGCGTGCCGCTGCTGGGCGCGCTGGGCAGCGCGCTGGAGCCCTTCACCGGCCCGCTGCTGAGCAACCCCGACTACCTGTTCGCCGGGCTGCCCGGGCAGGCGGCCAGCAGTGGCGCGGCGATCCCCACCACCGTGGACGGGCATGCCGCGCTGATGTTCGACCCGGTGCGCGACGGCGTGTACACCGCCACCGTCACGCGCGGCGCGGGCAGTTCCCTGGTAACGAGCGCCATCACGACCTCCAACCGCGAGGCACTGGACGGGGCGCAGTATGCGCTGGCCGTGAACACCGTCACGGTGGACCCGGTAGCGGGCACCACCGTCGTCGACTACACGCTGACCAAGACCGCCAAGGACGGGACGGTGACCACCTCGAACGTGACCACCGCGCCCGTCAAGACCGGCCAGCCCATTCCCATCACCATCAACGAGGGCCCGGACACGGTCATGTCGTTCAGCCTGACGGGCACGCCCGCGGCGGGCGACAGCGTTGCCCTGCAGCCCAGCTCCAGCCTGATGGGCACCATCGACAGCGCGATCCGCGGGATCACCGACGCCACCGACAGCGTGGCCGCGTCCCAGGCCGTCGGCCAGGCCCTGGCCAACATCGACGCCGGCATGGAACGCCTACACAACATGCGCGGCTATGCGGGCGAGCTGCTCAACCGCGCCGACCGCATCACCGGCGACCAGGACAAGCGCTCGATCCAGCTCGAAGCCGACCGCTCGCGCGCGGAGGACCTCGACATGGTGCAGGGTATCTCGGACTTCCAGAACGCCAGCGTGGGCTACGAGGCCGCGCTCAAGTCCTACGCGCAGGTGCAGCGCCTGTCGCTCTTCAATTTCATCAGCTGACGCCGCGCACGCAGGGTTTCGCCACGTGCGCGCCCGCGCGACTGGCGTGACAATGGCCGGCATCCCGCTCTGACCACACTTCTACCCCATGGTCCAATCCGTTCTTGGCAGCCTGGTGCTGGGCTACCGGCCCCTCTGGAATGCCGCGCGCCGGCTGGCCGGCATCCAGCTGTACGTTCACAGCGAGGGCGCCACCCTGGTGGATGCGCCGCACCTGCTGCGCACCATCCAGGAACTGTGGACCTCCAGCTCGCCGCCGCTGCTGCTGTCCGCTCGCTCGCAGCAGCTGCTGGTGGACCTGCTGGAGCACGCCCCTCGCGGCGCGCCCTGGATCGAAGTGCCCCAGGCCTGGCTGGACGTGCCCGCGATCCGCGAGCGCGCGCGCCAGGCCCACGCCCGCGGCCTGCGCCTGGTGTGGCGCGGCGAGCTGGACCACCTGCCCGACGCCGACACCGCGCGGCTGTTCGACAACAGCCTGCTGCACCTGTCCAGCAGCGACGCCGTGCAGGCCCTGCAGGCCGCGGCTGCGGGGCGCAGCGATGCCAGCCCCCGTGCCGCCGGCCAGCGCAGTCCGCTGATCGCCGGGCAGGTGTATGACAACGTGGCCAGCCGCGCGCTGCTCACGCACTGCCTGGACGAAGGCGGCGCGCTGGCCGTGGCCGGCTGGCCCGTGGAGGACGTGCTCTACAGCCTGCGCCATCGCCAGCCCCAGCCCGCGCACGAGGTGGTGCTCAAGCTCATGAAGGCCATCGACGACGAGCAGTCCATCGACCGCTTCGAGCAGATCCTGGGCGAGGATCCGCTGCTGGCCTACCGCTTCATGGTCTACACCAACTCCGCTGCGCTCGGCCTGTCCACCGGCGTGGATTCGCTGCGCCGCGGCCTGGTGATGATGGGCTACGGCTCGCTGGGGCGCTGGCTGGCCGACCAGTTGCCGCACGCTGCCACCGAACCCGATCTGCGCCCCATCCGCGCCAGCATGGTGCTGCGCGCGCGCCTGACCGAGCACCTGCTGGACGCTGGCGTGGGCAAAGACCTGCGCCGCGAGGTGTACCTGAGCGGACTGTTCTCGCAGCTGGACGAGGTGCTGCGCGAGCCTCTGGGCACCATCCTGCGCCGCGTGCCGCTGTCCGAGCGGGTGTACGACGCCGCGGTGCTGCGCACCGGCCCCTACGCCCCCAGCCTGGAGATGGCCTGCGCGCTGGAGAGCGACGACGCGGGCGCCATCCGCCAGCTGTGCGAGACGCATGAGCTGGAGCTGGAATACGTCAACCGCGCGCTGCTGCGCGTGCTGTCCGAGCTGGTGGTGGAGCGTCCGCACGCGCACTGATGGCGACTCACGGCCCCGTGGTGTTTTTGGGCCGTAGCGCACAATCCAGGCGCGCAGACCACTATCAAATCATGAGCAAATCCGGCCCTTCAAGCACCGACGCCTCCCGCGCCCACGCAGCCACCAGCCGCGGCGCCTTCTCCTCCAGCCTGGGCGTGCTCGCCGCCACGCTGGGTTCCGCCGTCGGGCTGGGCAACATCTGGAAGTTCCCCTCGCTCACCGGGGCCAACGGCGGCGCGGGCTTTCTGCTGATCTACCTGCTCTCGACGCTGTTCATCGGCCTGCCGCTCATGGTGGCCGAGATCGCCATCGGCCGCCAGGCGCGCGCCAATCCCATCTCTGCGCTGCGCCAGTTGCAGCCCCGCGGCGCGCCGTGGTGGCTGATCGGCGTGGCAGGCATGGCGGCGGCGTTCCTGATCATGGCGTTCTATTCCGAGGTCGTCGCCTGGGTGTTCGCCTACGTGGCCAAGGCCCTGTCGGGCAGCCTGCTGTCCAGCGACCCGGTGCAGACGCAGGCCAGCTTCGACGCCCTGGTGCGGGACCCGGTGCAGGCGCTGCTGTGGCAGTGGGTGGTGCTGGCCTTCATCGGCGGCATCCTGCTGCTGGGCGTCACCCGCGGCATCGAGGCGGCCACCAAACGGCTGATGCCGCTGCTGTTCCTGCTGCTGGTGCTGCTGGGCGGCTACAGCCTGACGCTGCCCGGCGCGGGCCAGGCGCTGTCGTTCCTGTTCGCGCCCGAGTGGCACAAGATCACGCCCGCGGTGGTGCTGACCGCCATGGGCCTGGCGTTCTTCAAGCTGTCCATCGGCATGGGCACGATGATGACCTACGGCAGCTACTTCACCGCCGAGCAGAACATCCCGGCCACCGCCACGCGCGTGATGCTGGCCGACCTGTCGGTGTCGCTGCTGGCGGGCATGGCGATCTTCCCCGCGGTGTTCAGCTTCGGCTTCCAGCCGTCGGCGGGGCCATCCCTGGTGTTCATCACGATCCCCGCGGTGTTCGCGCAGATGCCGGGTGGCTCGGTGCTGCTGGCGGCGTTCTTCCTCCTCACCGCCATCGCCGCGACCGGCGCCATGCTCTCCCTGATGGAGGTGCCGGTCGTCATCCTGCACGAGCGCTGGGGCCTGAGCCGGCCCCGGGCCACGCTGCTCACGCTGCTGATCCTGGGGCTGCTGGGCGCGGGCTGCGCCCTGAGCCAGAGCACGCTGGCCACCTTCCAGCCGGGCGGGCGCACCCTGTTCGACTGGGCGGACTACCTATCGTCCAACCTGCTGCTGCCCGCGGGGGGCATCGCCATCGCGCTCTTCGTCGGCTGGGCCTGGGGCGAGCGCGCATTCGCGGCGCAACTCTCCAACCACGGGCAGTTGGGCAACCAGGGGCTGGCCCGCGTCGTGAGCCTGCTGCTGCGCTGGGTCACGCCGGTGCTGATCCTGCTGGTCATGCTCGCGGGGCTGGGGGTGTTCTCCGGCGCGTGACGGCGCGGCACCCCGGCGTTTTGAGCAAAAACACCGCGCAACCCTTTCCTGGCGAGCGCAAGCAGCTAGTTTTTTCATAGCGCATGCCATCCATGGCGCCGGCATGGCCTTTGCGCCGTGCGTGGTGCAGGACGCATGATGGCCGGCTCTTCCATAGCCGCCAGCCCACAGGAGAACTCCATGCACGACGCCCCGCCCGCCACCCCCCTGTGCCGCCTGCTGGGCTGCCGCCTGCCGCTGGTGCTCGCGGGCATGGGCGGCGTGTCGCGCAGCGAACTGGTGGCTGCGGTGACCGAGGCCGGCGGGTTCGGCTTCCTGGGCATGGTGCGCGAGCCGCTGGCGCTGATCGAGCGCGAGGTGGCGCAGGTGCGCCAGCGCACGGCCTTGCCCTTCGGCGTGAACCTGATCCCCGCGGCCACGCCCGCGCCCCTGCTGCACGCGCAGGTGGACCTGCTGATCGCGCTGCAGGTGCCCGTGGTCAGCCTGTTCTGGGACGTGGATGCCGGCGTGATCGCGCGGCTGCGCGCAGCGGGCATCACCGTGGTGCACCAGATCGGCTCCGCCGCCGAGGCGCTGCAGGCGCAGGAGGCCGGCGCGCAGGCGCTCATCGCGCAGGGCGTGGAGGCCGGCGGCCATGTGCGCGGGCGCCAGCCGCTGGCCGAGCTGTTGTCCGAGGTACTGGCGATGGCCAGCGTCCCCGTGGCCGCCGCGGGCGGCCTGGCCGATGGGCAGGGCGTGGCGCGCGTACTGGCCCAGGGCGCGCAGGCCGCGGTGCTGGGGACCGCCTTGATGGCCACGCACGAGTCCTTCGCCCACGACGCGCACAAGCAGCGGCTGGTGGCCGCGCAGGCCGGCGACACCGTGCTGACCGAGGACTTCCACATCAACTGGCCGCCCCACGCCGCGGTGCGTGTGCTGGCCAACAGCGTCACGCGGCGCGAGCGCGGCGACCCGTTCGCCGCCACAGGCGACATCCAACGCACGGTGATCGGCGACGAGGAAGGCCGGCCCATCTACCTGTTCAGCACCGACTCGCCGCTGCGCTCCATGACCGGCGACTTCGAGGCCATGGCGCTGTACGCCGGCCAGGGTGTGGGGCGCATCACGGCCATCGAACCCGCGGGCGAGCGGCTGCGCCGCATCGCCGCCGAGGCCGCCGCACACCTGCGGCTGCTGAACGACACGCCCGTGGCCGTGGCGTCCCCCGTGTGCTACGCGGGGGATGCGGAGCGCGAGCGCCACGCCCCACTCATCGCGCGGCTGGACGAGCTGCTGGAGGCCGAGCGCGCCGGCGCGCGCGTGGCGCTGCGCAGCCGCACCGAAACCGAGGACGAAGCGCTGCGCGCGCTGATCGACGCCATCCACCGCGACGAAGTGAAGTGGTGCGGCATGCTGATGCGCGCCATCCGCACGCTGGAGGGCACGCCCGGCAGCCGCACGGGCGACTTCTACGACAAGGCCATGGCCGTGCCCGACCTGCGCGAGCGCCTGGCCTTCCTCAACCGCGGCCAGGGCTGGGTGGCCAAGAAGCTGCGTGAACTGCTGCCGCTGGTGGACGATGCGGGCATCCGCGCCGGGCTGCAAGAGATGCTGCAGGCACACGTGGACAACCTGGACAAGGTGAACACCGCTTTGGGGCTCACGCCGCCGCGGCGTTGACGCCAACGCTACGCAAAAGAGAGCTGCTTGCGCTTGCCCATCAAGCGCTTCAGCCCGATTGGACCACTCTCTTCCACGTACGCCAGAACGCCGGGTCCTGCGTGGTGCAGAAGTTGATGCGCATCAGCGTGCAGGGGCGGCGCGTGGCGTGGAACAGTGCGCCGGGTGCGATGAGGTAGCCCTCGTCCAGCATGCGCTGGGCCAGCATGTCGGTGTCCACGCCGGTTTCCACCCAGCCGAACATGCCCGCGGGCTCGGCGGCAAAGCTGCAGCCCGCCTCCAGCGCCAGTTGCACGCTGCGCGCGCGGGCCTGCGCCAGGCGCAGCCGCATGCGGTCGGCATGGCGGCGCAGCTGGCCCTGCTCGATGCACAGCGCGAGGGCCTTCTCCAGCAGCGAGGGCGTGGTCAGCGTGGACAGCAGCTTGGTGTCCAGCAGCCGCTCCACCAGGTCGGGCGGTGCGGCCAGGTAGCCCACGCGCCAGTTGGGCGCCAAGATCTTGGCGAAGCCGCTCACGTAGATGGTGCGGCGCAGCCCGTCCAGCGCCGTGAGGCGCGTGGCGTGGTCGGCGGCGATGTGGCCGTAGGTGTCGTCCTCGACCACGTGGAAGTTGTACTGCTGCGCCAGCTGCAGCACCTGGTGCGCGCTGCCCGGCGACAGGCTGTAGCCCGTGGGGTTGTGCAGCACGCTCACGCTCACGAACAGCTTGGGCGCATGCAGCTCGCAGTAGCGCGCCATGACGGCGAGGTCCGGCCCCTCGGGGCCGCGCGGCACGGGCAGCACGCGCATGCCCAGCGCGTCCAGGCGCGCGAACTCCACCGACCAGCCGGGCTCCTCCACCATCACCGGGTCGCCCGCCTTGAGCAGCGTGCGGCTCACGATGTCCAGCGCCTGCGTGGCGCCCACGGTGGTCATGATCTGATCGGGCTGGGCGTGGATGTTGATGTCGGCCATGCGCCGCGCCAGCGCCTCGCGCAGCGCGGGCTCGCCCATGGGCTCGCCGTAGCTCAGCGAGCCGTCGCGCAGCGCGCTGCTGCCGGTGATCTTGCGCACCGCGGCGCCCATGAAGCGCGCCTCGTCCAGCCAGCCGATGGGCAGCACGCCCGCACCGGGCTGGGGCTTGCTCGACGCCTGGTGGAACATGCCGCGGATCAGCGCCGTGGCGTTGATGTGCGAGCCCGACAGGCGCACGCCGACGCCGGCCAGCGGCGACACATTTTTTGCTCCTTTTGTAGGAGCTGTCAGCGCTTGCCCATCGGGCGTCGGAGCCTGTTTTTGCACAAAATCGCGCACGAAGAAGCCACGCTGGCGCCGGGCCTCTACCAGCCCCTGGGCCAGCAGCTTGTCGTAGGCTGCCACCACGGTGTAGGGGCTCACGCCCTGCTGGCGCGCGCATTCGCGCACCGACGGCAGGCGCGCGCCCGCGGGCAGCAGCCGCGCGCGGATGCGCTCGGCAAAGCGCTCGGCGAGCTGTTCGGTCAGGGTGCGGTCGGGGGTGCGGGTCAGCATGGAGGCGTTTCCTGAGCCGGCACTGTGCCAATGCAATTGCCGATACAGTGCATGAAATTGTGGGGTTTGACTGTATTGGTACTGTAATGGACTTTGCCCCTACAGTGCATCGCATCACTTCATTCCCAACGATGGACCCCACCCATGCCCCTGGTTGAATTCACCGCCCTGCTGGTGCTGGCCACTGCCATGAGCTTTACCCCCGGGCCCAACACCACCCTCTCCACCGCGCTGGCCGCCAACCGCGGCCTGCCCGCCGCCATGCGCTTCGTGGTGGCGGTGCCCGTGGGCTGGAGTCTGCTGCTGGTGCTGTGCGCCGCCGGGCTGGGCGCGGTGGTGGTGGCGGTGCCGGCGCTGCGCTGGGCCATCAAGGCCCTGGGCATCGGCTACCTGCTGTGGCTCGCGTTCAAGCTGTCGAACACGGGCCGTCTGTCCGAGGCCGATGCGGCACGCCTGTCGGTGGGCTTCTGGCAGGGCGTGGCGCTGCAGTTCGTGAACATCAAAGCCTGGCTGCTCGCGCTGACCATCGTGGCCGGCTGGGTGATCGGGCGCGACGACAGCCTGCAGCGCATGGCCGTGGTGCTGCCGGCAATGGCCTTCTTCGCACTGACCAGCAACTTCACCTACGCCGCCACGGGTGCGCTGCTGCGCCACTGGCTGGCCCACGGGCAGCGCCTGCTGTGGTTCAACCGCGCGATGGCCGTCGTGCTGCTGGCCACGGCGCTGTGGATGGTGGCCGCATGAGACCGGCGCATCCTCATTGGTCGAAAGGCCGCGGAGCAGGCCAAGCCAGCGGACGCCGTGGAGCTGGCTTGGCCAGGCCACCGGCGGCGTCCCCCTGGAGGGGGAAGGCGCGAAGCGACTCAGGGGGTGATTCGGAATCACGCGGCCTGCTGCTGGGCTTGCTGGGCGTGGCGATCTTCGCGCTCACCCTGCCCATGACGCGCCTGGCCGTCGGCACGCCCGAGGCACCGCTGATGTCCGGCCTGTTCCTGGCCATGGGCCGCGCGGCGGTGGCCGGGCTGCTGTCGGCCGCGCTGCTGCTGTGGCAGCGCGCCCCATTGCCGCAGCGCGGCGACTGGTGGCCGCTGGCCGTGACGGCGCTGGGCGTGGTGTTCGGCTTTCCGCTGCTCACCTCCATCGCCATGCGCTACGTGGGCGCCGTGCACGCGGCCGTGATCATCGGCCTGCTGCCGCTGGCGACCGCCACCGTGGGCGCGCTGCTGCACCGCCAGCGGCCGTCTGCCGCGTTCTGGGCCTGCGCGCTGCTGGGCTCGGCGCTGGTGGTGGTGTTCGCGGTGCTGCGCTCGGGCCGGCAGGGCCTGTCGCTGCATCCGGCCGATCTGCTGCTGATGGCCGCCGTGGCCTGCGCCGCCGTGGGCTACGCCTGGGGCGGGCGGCTGGCGCAGCACATGCGCGCCGATGCGGTGATCTGCTGGGCCCTGGTGCTGTCGCTGCCCGTATCGCTGCCGCTGGCCTGGCTGGCATGGCCGCAGGCGGCGGTGCCTGCCGCGGCCTGGGCTGGCTTTGCCTACGTGGCGGTGTTTTCGATGTGGCTGGGCTTCTTCGCCTGGTACCGCGGCCTGGCCCTGGGCGGCACGGTGCGGGTGAGCCAGGTGCAACTGGCCCAGCCGTTCATGAGCATGCTGTTTGCCGTGCCGCTGCTGGGCGAGTCGCTGGACGCGGTGAGCGTGGCGTTTGGCCTGGCGGTGCTGGCCACCGTGGCCCTGGGGCGGCGCATGCCGGTGCGCCGGTGAACCGCCGCCCCGTGAAAACCCTGGACCCGGCGCCGCGCCCCTCGGGCGGTGCGCCGTTGCCGTATGCTGCGCGCGCTGCCCCACCCGCAGGGCCGCACACCGCCGCACAACGGCATTTCTGAGTGGATAGACGGCGCGCAGCAGCGCGCCATTGGAGATAAACGAATGACGAACTGGACCCTGGCCGCACGCGCCGAAAAGATGAACCCCTCGGTGATCCGGGAAATCCTGAAGGTGACCGAGAAGCCCGGCATCATCAGCCTGGCCGGCGGGCTGCCCTCGCCCAAGACCTTCCCGATCGAATCCTTCGCCGCCGCGGCCGCTTCCGTGCTGGCCACCGACGGCGCATCGGCGCTGCAGTACGCGGCCAGTGAGGGCTATACCCCGCTGCGCGAGGCCATTGCCGCATTCCTGCCCTGGGACGTGCACCCCGACCAGGTGCTGATCACCACCGGATCGCAGCAGGCGCTGGACCTGATCGGCAAGGTGCTCATCGACGCGGGCAGCCACGTGCTGGTGGAAACACCCACCTACCTGGGCGCGCTGCAGGCCTTCGCGCCCATGGAACCCCAGGTGGTGTCGGTGGCCAGCGACAGCGAGGGCGTGCTGATCGACGACCTGGCGGCCAAGGCCGGCAGCGGCGCGGACAAGGCGCGCTTCCTGTACGTGCTGCCCAACTTCCAGAACCCCACGGGCCGCACCATGAGCGAAGCCCGCCGCGAGGCCCTGGTGGCCCAGGCCGCCGCGCTGAACCTGCCGCTGGTGGAAGACAACCCCTATGGCGACCTGTGGTTCGACCAGGCGCCCCCCCAACCCCTGACGGCGCGCAACCCCGAGGGCTGCATCTACATGGGCTCGTTCTCCAAGGTGCTGGCCCCCGGCCTGCGCCTGGGCTACGTCGTCGCACCGCGCCAGATGTACCCCAAGCTGCTGCAGGCCAAGCAGGCGGCCGACCTGCACACGCCCAGCTTCAACCAGCGCCTGGTGTCCGAGGTCATCAAGAACGGCTTCCTGGACCGCCACGTGCCCACCATCCGCCAGCTCTACAAGGAGCAGTGCCAGGCCATGGTGGCCGCGCTGGAGCAGGAGATGCAGGGCCTGGGCGTGACCTGGAACCGCCCCGACGGCGGCATGTTCCTGTGGCTGCGCCTGCCCGAAGGCATGAGCGCGCTGCAACTGCTGCCGCGCGCGGTGGAGCGCAACGTGGCCTTCGTGCCCGGCGCGGCCTTCTACGCCGACCAGCCGGACGACCGCACGCTGCGCCTGTCCTTCGTGACGGCGTCACAGGGCCAGATCCGCACCGCGATTGCCGCGCTGGCCGCCGCCATCCGCGAAGCGGCCTGACGCCCTGCACCCTCTGACCTTCCCGCGCGGGAAGGTGGCTGCAGCCCTGCGCACGCGCAGGTGCCGCCGCCGCATGCCCGCCCCATCCTCTATCACCACCACCGGAGCCGTTCCATGCGCCTGCGCCCGTTCCAGCAAGTCGATGTCTTCACCGCCACGCCCTACCTCGGCAACCCGCTGGCCGTGGTGCTGGACGGCGAGGGCCTGTCCACCGAGGAGATGCAGCGGTTCACCAACTGGACCAACCTGTCCGAGGCCACCTTCGTGCTGCCGCCGACGCCCGAGGGTCATGCGGCCGGCGCGGACTACCGCGTGCGCATCTTCTGCCCTGGGCGCGAGCTGCCCTTTGCCGGCCACCCCACGCTGGGCACCTGCCACGCCTGGCTGCAGGCCGGCGGCCAGCCGCGCGCGACGGGGCGCATCGTGCAGGAATGCGGCGTGGGGCTGGTCACGCTGCGGCGCGACGGCGAGCAGCTTGCCTTTGCCGCGCCCCCGCTCGTCAAGAGCGGCCCGCTGGCCGAGGACGACGTGCAGCTCATCGCACGCGGCCTGGGCGTGGCGCGGGACGACATCGTGGCGCATGCCTGGTGCGACAACGGCCCCAACTGGCGCGGCGTGATGCTGCGCTCGGCCGAGCAGGTACTCGGACTGCGGCCCGACGGCGCGGTACTGGCCGGGTTGGACGTGGGCGTGGTGGGGCCGCGCGGCAAGGTCGGCGTAGTGGGTGCCAGCGATGCCGAGGGCATCGCGTTCGAAGTGCGCGCCTTCTTCCCGGGCAACAACGGTCTGGCGGAAGACCCGGTCACCGGCAGCCTGAACGCGGCGCTGGCGCAATGGCTCATCGGCGCGGGCCTGGCGCCCAGCCGCTATGTGGCCAGCCAGGGCACGGCGCTGGGCCGCGCCGGGCGCGTGCATGTGCAGCAGGACGGCCCGCAGATCTGGGTGGGCGGCCACTCCGTCACCTGCGTGCGCGGCGAGGTGCGGCTGTGACGCGCGCCGCAGCACCGCTGCCCACGCTGGCCGACATCGAAGCCGCGGCACGCACCGTCTACCAGGAGTTCCAGCCCACGCCGCAGTACCGCTGGGGCCTGCTGGGCGAGCGCCTCGGCACGGAGTGCTGGCTCAAGCACGAGAACCACAACCCGGTGGGCGCGTTCAAGATCCGCGGCGGCCTGACGTACTTCGACCGGCTGGCGCAGCGGGGTGAGCTGCCGCGCGAGGTCATCAGCGCCACGCGCGGCAACCACGGCCAGAGCATCGGCTGGGCCGCGCGACGCCATGGCGTGGCCTGCACCATCGTCGTGCCGCACGGCAATTCGGTGGAGAAGAACGCGGCCATGCGCGCACTGGGCGTGAACCTGGTGGAACACGGCGACGACTTCCAGGCCGCCCGCGAGCACGCTCTGCAACTGGCCGCCGAACGCGGCGCCCACATGGTGCCCAGCTACCACCCCGACCTGGTGCGCGGCGTGGCCACCTACTGGTGGGAATTCCTGCGCGCCGTGCCGCACATGGATGTGGCCTATGTGCCCATCGGCCTGGGTTCCGGCGCCTGCGCTGCCGTGGCGGCCAAGCGGGCATTGGGACATGGAGTGCGCCTGGTGGGCGTGGTGAGCTGCCACGCCACCACCTATGCCGACTCATTCGCCGCGGGCCATGTGGTGGCGTCGCCCGTCAGCACGCAGATCGCCGACGGCCTGGCGGTGCGCATGGCCGACCCGGACGCATTGGCCGTGCTGCTGCCTGAACTGGACCGGGTGGTGCAGGTCAACGATGACGCAGTGGCCGCCGCCATGCGCGCGCTGTTCACGGACACCCACAACGTGGCCGAGGGCGCGGGCGCGGCGGCACTGGCTGCCGCGCTGCAGGAGCGGGAAGCCCTGCGCGGCCAGTGCGTGGGCCTGCCGCTCACAGGCGGGAATGTGGATGCGGCGTTGTTCGCCCGGGTACTGATGGGGCAGTGAGTGCGGGTTTCGACCTGCAAAACACGCCGCACGAGGCCGGCCGGAGAACGCCAGGGTTTTCCCGGCGGGTGATTTCAACCAACAAAACTTTCATCGCGGTGTTTGACGCAGCCCTGCCTGCGCCAATACCATTGCTTCCAAGCCGCACCCATCCGCGGCGCTGGAGACACCAATATGCGATGGAGACAACGCCCCGCCGGCTCCAACTGGGGTGACTTCGGGCCCGACGACCAGTTGGGCCGCACCAACCTGATCGGCCCGGAGCAGGTGCGCAAGGGCGTGCAGGAAGTGCGCGAGGGCATCAGCCTGTGCCTGTCGCTGCCGCTGGACTACCCTGGCGGCAACGTGCTGAACGCGCGCCGCCTGCCGCCCCAACTGCGCCCCACGCGGCGCGAAGGCATTCCGTACGTCAACTTTCCGCTGGGCCATGTGTACCCCGGCGCCACCGACGTGGTCAGCGACGACCAGGTGCTGCTGTCGTTGCAGTACTCCACGCAATGGGACTCGCTGGCGCATGTGGGCGCGCTGTTCGACCCCGACGGCGATGGCCAGCCGCGCACGGTGTACTACAACGGCTACCGCGGCCACGAGCACATCCTGGGTCCGCAGGACCATGGCATTCCCGCGCGCGACGGCGACGGCGCGGCGGCGCGTTACCAGCCCGTGTGCTGCGCCGGCCGCGCGCCGGACGAGAGCGTGGCCCGCGCGCTGGGCGTGGAACACCTGGCCGTGAAGGGCATGCAGGGGCGCGGCGTGCTGGTGGACCTGGAGCGCGCCTACGGCACCGACTTCCGCGACATCGGCTACGACGAACTCATGCGTGCCATGGAGCGCAGCGGCGCCAGCGTGGAGCCCGGCGACATGCTGCTGCTGCGCACCGGCTTTGCCGAGCTGGTGCTGTCCATGCAGCGCCAGCCCGACGCGCACCGCCTGCACCACAGCTGCGCCGCGCTGGACGGCGGCGACGAAAAGCTGCTGCAGTGGATCACCGACAGCGGCATCGCCGCGCTGATCGCCGACAACTACGCCGTGGAGCGCCACCCGCCACGCCGCGTGCCCGAGGACGGTGCGCCCTACCCCGTGCTGCCGCTGCACGAGCACTGCCTGTTCAAGCTGGGCCTGCCGCTGGGCGAGCTGTGGTACCTGAAGGAACTGGCCGACCACCTGCACGCCCTCGGGCGCACCCGCTTCCTGCTCACCGCGCCACCGCTGCGCCTGCCGGGCGCCGTGGGCTCGCCCGTGACCCCCATTGCCACCCTGTGATTCCCCAAACACACACCAACGAAGGAGACAACCATGAACCGCCCCGTCCACCTCACTCCGCGTCCCCTGACCCGCGCCTGCCGCGCGCTGTGCACGGGCCTTGTCCTGCTGGCCGCCACGGCCACCGTCACCGCCCAGGGCACGGCAATTTCTGACGACGTGGTGCGCCTGGGCATCCTCACCGACCTGAACGGCCCGTTTGCCGACATCACCGGCCCCGGCAGCGCCGCCGCCATCCAGATGGCCATCGACGACTTCGGCGGCAAGGTAGCGGGCAAGAAGATCGAACTGGTGGTGGCCGATCACCAGAACAAGGCCGACATCGCCTCCAGCAAGGCGCGCGAGTGGTTCGATACCGGCAAGGTGGACGCCATCATGGACGTCGCCGTCTCCGCGCCGGCGCTGGCGGTGCTGGAGGTGGCCAAGCAAAAGCAGAAGGTCGTCATCTTCAACGGCCCCGGCCTGGACCGCCTCACGGGCGACCTGTGCATGCCCAGTACCGTGCACTACGTGTACGACACCTACGCCCTGGCCAACGTAACGGCCAGCGCGATCACCGCACGCGGCGGAAAGGACTGGTTCTTCATCACCGCCGACTAGGGCCTGTTCACACTATTTTTGCCAGTGCGAATGGCGTGAAAACCGCGCCAATCTAGGCGCGTGACGACGCCAAGGCCGGGGCCTTGGCTAGGAGGGCAACGACGAATGGCGCGGTTTTCACTCCGTTCCCTCCGGGTTGCGATCAAAAAGGGCCATTCGCGGCGTTGCCAAGCCTCGCTGGGGTAGCACCCCAGCTTCGTTTGGCGCCTTGCGCCTGGCCCTTTTTGATCGCAACGCATCTGGCAAAAATAGTGTGAACAGGCCCTACGCCTTCGGGCACAGCCTGCAGGAGCAGGCCAGCGCCGTGGTCACGGCCCAGGGCGGCAAGGTGCTGGGCGCGGCCCGCCACCCGATCGCGGCGACCGACTTCGCCTCGTTCCTGATCAGCGCGCAGAACAGCAAGGCCCAGGTCGTGGGCCTGGCCAACGCGGGGGGCGATACGGTGAACACCATCAAGGCCGCGCGCGAGTTCGGCCTGACCACGGGCAAGAACAAACAGACCCTGGCCGGCCTGCTCATGTACATCAACGACATCCACGCCATCGGCCTGCGCACCGCCGGCGGCCTGATGCTGACCGAGGGCTTCTACTGGGACATGAACGACGAGACGCGCGCCTGGTCCAAGCGCTACTTCGAGAAGATGAAGAAGATGCCCAACATGAGCCAGGCGGGCGCCTATTCCTCGACCATGCATTACCTGAAGGCCGTGCAGGCCGCCAAGACCGACGACACGGCCCAGGTCATGGCCAAGATGAAGGCCACGCCCATCAACGACTTCTTCGCCAAGAACGGCCGCATCCGCGAGGACGGCCGCATGGTGCATGACATGTACCTGTTCGAGGTCAAGTCGCAGGCCGAGTCCAAGTACCCGTGGGACTACTACAAGCTCGTGGCCACCGTACCCGGCGACAAGGCCTTCCTGCCACTGTCGCAGTCCAAGTGCCCCCTGGTGAAGAAATGATGAACACCGTACTCGTCGTGGGCGCCACCGGCGTCGTGGGCCAGGCCTGCCTGCGCCACTTCGCCGCCCTGCCCGGCTGGCGCGCCGTGGGCGTGGCGCGCCGCGCCATCGCCCTGCCCGCGGGCGCCACCGCGCTGCAGCTGGACCTGCAGGACGCGGCGGCCTGCCAGGCTGCGCTGGGCGCGCGGGACGACATCACCCATGTGGTCTATGCCGCCGTGTACGAGCAGCCCGGGGGCCTCGTGGGCGGCTGGCGCGACCAGGAGCAGATGCGCATCAACCTGCAAATGCTGCGCAACGTGGTCGAGCCGCTGGACCGCCCGGGCGGTGCGCTGCGCCATGTGACCATCATGCAGGGCGGCAAGGCCTACGGCGTGCACATCCACCCGCAAATCGCCGTGCCCGCACGCGAACGCTGGCCGCGCGACCCCCACGAGAACTTCTACTGGCTGCAGGAGGACTTCCTGCGCGAGCGCCAGGGCAAGGGCCAGTGGCACTTCACCATCATGCGCCCGCGCATCGTGTTCGGCGACGCGGCGGGCAGCAACATGAACCCCATCCCGGCCATCGGCGTATATGCCTGGCTGCGCCATGAACAGGGCCTGCCGCTGGCCTACCCCGGCGGCCCGGCGCGCGTGAACCAAGCCATCGACGCCGACCTGATCGCCCAGGCCTGCGCCTGGGCTGCGCAGGCGCCCAACGCACGCAACGAAACCTTCAACCTGGAAAACGGCGACGTGTTCGTCTGGCAGAACGTCTGGCCCACCATTGCCGACGCGCTGGGCATGCCCGTGGGCGAGCCCGAGCCCCAGTCGCTGGCCACCGCGCTGGCCGACCAGCAGCCCGCGTGGGAGCGCCTGGTGGACAAGTACCAGTTGGCGGCGCCGCGCGATCTGACCGCCTTCATCGGCCAGGGCGCAGCGTATGCCGACTTCCAGATGAACCACGGCAGGGCCGCCCCGCTGCCGCCGGTGATCATGAGTTCGGTGAAGATCCGCCAGGCGGGCTTTCATGCGTGCATGGACACCGAGGACATGTTCCGCAAATGGTTCGGCCAGTTACAGCAGCGCCGCCTGCTGCCCACGGCGGCGCAGGCGCGGGCGGCGCTTGCCGCCTAGCGCGCCGCCGGTCGCAGCCGCGACAAGCGCGCGGCAGCGGCCTCGCCACAATTCCAGACCATGGGAACCCTCTACCTCGTGCGCCACGGCCAGGCCTCGTTTGGCGCGGACGACTATGACCAGCTCAGCCCGCGCGGCCATGAGCAGGCGGTGCGCCTGGGCGCGTACTGGCGCGAGCGCGGGCTGCAGTTCGATGCGGTGCTGTGCGGCACGCTGCGCCGCCATGCGCAGACGCTGCAAGGCATCCAGCAAGGGCTGGAGGGTACGCCCGAGCCCCTGCTGATGCCGGGACTCAACGAATACGACAGCCATGCGCTGATCCACTGCGTGCACCCCATGCCGTTGCCGCGCCCCGACACGCCCGAGCTGTACAAGCAGCACTTTCGCCTGCTGTGCGATGCCATGGCGCAGTGGATGGCGGGCACCATCAGCCCGGCGGGCATGCCCTGCTGGGACGATTTCTCTGGCGGGGTGCGCGCCGCGCTGGACCATGTGCGGCGCCAGCACACGGGGCACAACGTGCTGCTGGTCTCCAGCGGCGGGCCCATCGCCGCCGCCGTGGGCGAGGTGCTCTGCACCCCGCCCGAGGTCACGATCGCGCTGAACATGCGCATCCGCAACAGCGCGGTCACGGAGTTCAGCATCAGCCCCAAACGCCTGATGCTGCAGACCTTCAACACGCTGCCGCACCTGGACACGCCCGAACACCGCGGCTGGGCAACGCACGCCTGAGAACGTTTGCTATTGAAAAGTGAGCTATTAGCGCTTGATGGAAAAGCGCTAGAGCCGCTTTTTGCTTAAATTTTTGCCACCGTCTCGGGCGGCAGCGCATGCAGCTCGCCCAACAACTGGGCCAGCCCCCTTGCGGCAGCCTGCACCATGGCCTGGCCCTGGGCGGCAGTGGCGGCCGCGGCATTGCCAACGGCGCCAGCGGGGTTGTAGTCCTCGATGGCCCAGCCCATCTTGGCGCTCTTGCCGTTGCCCAGCAGCCCGTAGCGCGCCGCGCGGTCCTGTGAGGTCGAGGGGAAGTGCTGCGCATGCTCCATGCGCACGGTGGCGGGCGCCAGGTGCAGCATCATCGACGTCTCGATCTCGCCGCCGTGGATGCCGAAGCGGTGCTCCTGCGCAGCAACACGTGCGTTGGTGGCCTCGTCCACCAGGTTGAACCAGCTGCTGCCGTACACCAGCAGCCCGTGGCGCTGGCGCAGCTCGCGCGCCACGATGTCCATGGCCGCCACGTTGCCCCCGTGGCCGTTGAGCAGCAGGAGCTTCTTCACCCCCGCGCGCGCGATGCAGGCGCCCAGCTCGGTCCACAGCGCGATCAGCGTGGCGGGCGACAGCGTGAGCGTGCCGGGGTAGGACAGGTGCTCGGTGGACAGGCCCACGTTCTGCGCCGGCAGCAGCAGCACGGGCAGGTCAGCGCTCAGCAGCGGCAAGGCGGCGTCGATCACGCCGGCCAGCAGCGTGGCATCGACCGACAGCGGCAGGTGCGGCCCATGCTGCTCGACGGCGGCCACGGGCAGCACCGCCACGGTCTGCGCGGCCAGGCCCGAGGCCTGCGCCTGGGCAAAGTCGCGGGCGGACAGATCGGCCCAAAAGCGGGAGGGATATCGCATGCGGGCCATCTTAGAGCCTGTCCGCGCGCTCCTGGGCGGACGCTCTACCATTGCCCACCATGACCCACGACCTTTTCCGCGCCGACAGCTACCTGCGCGAATGCAGCGCCACCGTCACCGCCCTCACGCCCGAGGGTGGCGTGGTGCTGGACCGCACCGTGTTCTACCCGCTGGGCGGCGGCCAGGCGGGCGATGCCGGCGTGCTGCTGCGCCCCGATGGCACGGCACTGGCCATCGCCGACACGCACAAGGGCAAGGACGCCGAGGGGCGGCCCACCGCGGACATCGTGCATGTGCCCGCGCCGGGCCAGGCGCTCGGCCTGGCGGTGGGCGACGCGGTGACCGCGCGCATCGACTGGGAGCGCCGCCACCGGCTGATGCGCTTTCACACCACCACGCACCTGCTGTGCCACATCGTCGCGCAGCCGGTGAACGGCTGCTCGATCACGCCCGACTACGCGCGCCTGGACTTCCACATGGACGGTGCGCTGGACAAGGACGCGCTCACCGCCGCCATCGCGCGCCTGGTGGCGCAGGACCATGCGGTGACCATCGGCGCGATCAGCGACGCGGCACTGGACGCCAACCCGCAGCTCGTCAAGAGCATGAGCGTGCAGCCCCCGCGCGGCACCGGCACGGTGCGCACGGTGCGCGTGGGCGGCGCCTGCGACGGCGACGCCGCGCAGATCGACCTGCAGCCCTGCGGCGGCACGCATGTGGCGCGCACCGGCGAGATCGGCGCCGTGGTGGTCACCAAGATCGAGAAAAAGGGCGCCATGTCGCGCCGCGTGGTGCTGGGCTTGGGCGCCTGAACGCCAGCCCCCAAGGAACCAAACCCCGTCCCCGCCGCTCCCACCCTGCGCCATGTCCTGCCTTCGCCCCTTGCAGCGCTCCCTGCACACTCTTTTTTTCATAGCTGCTTGCGCTTTATCCACGGTCGCCATCGGCCAAATTCAGCTCAAGACAACCGCCGCCGCGGGCAGCAGCAGCGTCGTCACGCCGCATGTGCGCGCCGAGCTGGTGGCCCAGGCACCCGACGGTGTGGGCCCGGGCAAGCCGCTGTGGCTGGGCCTGTCGATCACGCACCAGCCCGAGTGGCACACCTACTGGAAGAACCCGGGCGACTCCGGCCTGCCCACGCAACTGGAGTGGCAGCTGCCAGCGGGCATCGACGCGGGCGAGGTCGCCTGGCCCGTGCCCCAAAAGATTCCGCTGGGCAACCTGGCCAACTACGGCTACGAGGGCACGGTGCTGTTGCCCGTGCCCATGACTGTCTCCCCGGCCTTCAACCCCGGCCCGCTGGCCAAGGAAGCGACCTTCCAGCTCAAGGCCTCTTGGCTGGTGTGCCGCCAGGAGTGCATCCCCGAGGAGGGCAGCTTCACGCTGCAATTGCCCTTGCGCGGTACGACGGCGTTGCATGCCGCCGCGTTCGATGCCGCCGCCGCGGCCCACCCGCGCGATCTGCCGGCTCTAGGCGGCAGCAGCGCGCAGGTCGAGGGCGACGCCGTGCTGCTGCGCGTGGCCGGCCTGCCCCCGGCGCTGCAGGGCCAGACGCTGGAGGTGTTCCCCGAGACCACGGGCGTGGTGGAGACCGCCGCCACGCCCACGCAGCAGTGGGACGGCGCGGTGTGGACCGCGCGCCTGCCGCTGTCGCCCCAGCGCAGCGACGGGCCCGCGCCGATGCCGGTGGTGCTGGCCCATGGCGGCCAGGGCTGGCGTGCCGAGCTGCCCGTGCCGGGCGGCTGGCCCGCCGTGGCGGCACTGAAGGGCATGTCGCCCGCGCTGGAGGCCGCGCTGAAAGCCAACGCCGCCAATGCCGCCGCGCCCGCGGCCCCCGCCGCTGCGACACCCGCGCCGCTGGGCACCTGGCTGGCCGCGCTGGCCGGCGCGCTGCTGGGCGGGCTGATCCTGAACCTCATGCCCTGCGTGTTCCCGGTGCTGGCAATCAAGGTGGTGGGCTTTGCGCGCCATGCGCAGAACCAGCGCGCCCACCGCATCGGCGGGCTGGCCTACACCGCGGGCGTGGTGCTGTCGTTCCTGCTGCTGGGCGCGCTGATGCTGGGCCTGCGCTCCGCGGGCGAGGCCGTGGGCTGGGGCTTTCAGCTGCAGTCGCCAGCGGTGGTGGCGTCGCTGGCCGCGCTGTTCACGCTGATCGGATTGAACCTGGCGGGCGTGTTCGAGTTCGGGCGCATGCTGCCCTCGTCGCTGGCGGGCCTGCAGGCGCGCCACCCGGTGCTGGATGCCTTCCTCACCGGGGTGCTCGCCGTGGCCGTGGCCTCGCCGTGCACGGCGCCGTTCATGGGCGCATCGCTGGGCCTCACGGCCACGCTGCCCGCGGGGCAGGCACTGTCGATCTTCGCGGCGCTGGGCCTGGGCCTGGCCCTGCCCTACCTGCTGGCAAGCTGGCTGCCCGCGTTTGCGCGCGCCCTGCCGCGGCCGGGCGCGTGGATGGACACGCTGCGCCGCCTGCTGGCCTTCCCGATGTTCGCCACCGTGGTGTGGCTGGTGTGGGTGCTGGGCCAGCAAAGCGGCATCAACGGCGCGGCGGCGCTGCTGGCGCTGCTGGTGGCGCTCAGCATGGCCGTGTGGGCGCTCACGCTGCGCGGGGCCACGCGGGCTGTTCTCGCTCCGCTTTCCATAGCTGCTTGCGCTTGGCTGGTATGGCTTTGGGGCCCAAAGATCATTGAACTGGAAAGCGCACCCATTGCCGCGGCCTCGGCCCCCAGCGGCGTGGCCGGCGTGACCTCCTGGCAGCCCTGGCGCCCTGGCCTGGCCGACGAGCTGGTGGCCCAGGGCCGCCCGGTGTTCGTGGACTACACGGCCGCCTGGTGTGTGACCTGCCAGTACAACAAGAACACCACGCTGGCCAGCGCTGCGGTGCTGCAGGACTTTGCAACGAAGAACGTGGCCCTGCTGCGCGCCGACTGGACGCGGCGCGACCCCGCCATCACCGCCGCGCTGGCACAGCTCGGCCGCAGCGGCGTGCCGGTCTATGTGCTGCATGCGCCGGGCAAGGCGCCGGTGGTGTTCTCCGAGATCCTGGGCGAGTCGGAACTGCGCGCCGCCGTGGCCGCGCTCTGATCACCGCCGCGCGCCGCGTGGCCGTGGCGATTGCGGCGGGTCGATCTCGCGCACCAGGCGCAGGCCCACCAGGGTGTAGCGCGTCTGGGGCGTGTTCCAGTTGCGGAACCCACAGCGCGCGTACAGCGGCCAGGTGTGCCAGGAACCGCCGCGGCGCACGCGTACCTGGCCGGTGGCCGGGCCCTGCGGATCGTCCCGCGGGGAGTGTGCATAGCCCTCCTCGGCATACCAGTCCGACACCCATTCCCACACGTTGCCCAGCATGTCATGCACGCCGAAGGCGTTGGGCGCGTAGCGGCCCACGGGCGCGGTGAACGCATGCCCGTCATGCCCCGGCGCGGCCTGGGGCCGCCAGCGCGGCCAGTAGGGCGCGGCATCCTCGTCGAACACGTTCGCGTGGCGCGCCAGCGCGGCCGGGTCGTCGCCATGCGGGTAGCGCGTGCGCGTGCCAGCGCGGCAGGCGTATTCCCACTCCGCCTCGGTGGGCAGGCGGTAGCGGTGGCCCTCGGTGGCGCTGAGCCAGGCGGCCAGCGCATGCGCGTCGTGCCAGGTGATGTTGACCACCGGGTGGTCGTCGCCCTGGGCGAAGCCGGGGTTGCGCCAGGAATAGCGCGGGTCGCGCCCCTCGAATGCGTCGCCGCGCGCGCTGGCGGCGGGGTCGTAGGCCGGGTTGTAGCCGTAGCCGCCCGTGCCGTCGGCCTCGGACTCGGACTCGGGCACGTAGCCGGAGGTCTGCACGAAGCGGCGGAATTGCCCCACCGTGACCTCCGTCTGCCCCAGGTAGAAGGCGCGCGTGATGCGCACGGTATGGGCGGGCGCCTCGTCGGCCAACTGCTCAAACCGCCAGCGCTCCAGCGTCGGGTAGGCACGGGCCAACGCGTCGACGGGCTCGCTGCTGCCCATGCGGAAGCTGCCTGGCGCGATGCGCACGAAGGGCATGCCCAGCGCATTCACCCAGAGGGCCGGCGCGGCCGGCTGCGCCTGCGCCGCGCTGGCGGCCAGGACAAGCGCCAAACAGACGCCTTGCAAAGCGGCAGAGGTGGCACGGACCATCGCAAACTCCTGGGCATGCGAAAAAAGCCAGTGTAGGGCCGGGGCATTGCGCGGGCACGCTGGGCGCGGCTTCCTATACTGCCCGCGGGTGTCCACCGCATGGGGCGGCAGGGCAGGATTGTTGCAGCGCAGGTCGGGCCGCCTGTGCACCACGGGCCGCAGCATGCGGCCCCGCCTGTCCATGACCGACCGCCTTACCCCGCGGCGCGCTGCGCCGCGCCAGCCCGCCCTGCTTCCCCTGGCCGACCGCTGCACCGCCCTGCTCTCGCGCCTGTCGCATGCCGATGCCGCGGGCGGCATCGTGCTGCTGATCGCGGCCGCCGCCGCGCTGGCCTGGGCCAATTCACCCTGGGCCGCCAGCTACCACGCGCTGTGGCATATGCCACTGTCGGTCGCCGTGGGCGGCTGGCAGCTTACGCAGTCGCTGCATTTCTGGGTGAACGATGCGCTGATGACGGTGTTCTTCCTCGTGGTGGGGCTGGAGATCCGGCGCGAACTGCACGACGGCGCCCTGGCCCGCCCGCGCGATGCGCTGCTGCCCGTGCTGGCCGCGCTGGGCGGCGTGGCCGTGCCGGCGCTGCTGTACCTGGCGCTGGTGCCGCCCGCGTTGCGCAGCGGCTGGGCCGTGCCCACCGCCACCGACATCGCCTTCGCCGTGGGCGTGCTGGCCCTGCTGGGGCGCGGCCTGCCGCCGGTGCTGCGGGTGTTCCTGCTCACGCTGGCCATCATCGACGACCTGGTGGCCGTGCTCATCATCGCGCTGTTCTACTCGGGCGGGCTGCAGTGGCCGATGTTCGGCATCGCCGCGCTGGGCCTGGCGGGCGTGCTGCTGCTGCAGCAGCTGGGTGTGCGCCGCGCCTGGGCCTATGTGCCGGCCGGCGCGGTGCTGTGGTGGGGCATCTGGCAGACGGGCGCCCACCCCACGCTGGCCGGCGTGGTGCTGGGCCTGGTGACGCCGGTGCACGCACTGGCCGGGCGCGAGCCCGCGCCCCCGGTGCAGCGCGTGCAGGCCAGCCTGCACCCGTGGGTGACCTTTGGCGTGATGCCGCTGTTTGCGCTGGCCAATGCCGGCGTGGCGCTGGGCAGTGCAGGCGGCGCGCAACCGGCGGCGCCGGGCACCGGCCTGCTCATGGCCGCGGTGGCCGTGGCGCTGGTGGCCGGCAAGCCGCTGGGCGTGCTGCTGGCCTGCTGGCTGGCCGTGCGCCTGCGCCTGTGCGCCCTGCCCGCGGGCATGGGCTGGGGCGGGCTGCTGCTGACCGGGCTGCTGGCGGGCATCGGCTTCACCATGGCGATCTTCATCGCCACCCTGGCGTTCGACAGCGCCGCGCTGCTGGACGCCGCCAAGCGCGGCGTGCTGCTGGCCTCGGGCCTGGCGGCGTTGCTGGGACTGGCGTGGGGGTGGTGGCTCCAGCGCCGCGCCACGACCGCCTGAGGGGTGGCGCGGATACCCGTGGGCCCACGGCTGTGCATACACTGCCGCCATGCTCCGCACACCCGACACCATCAGCACTTTGCGTGACGTGCTCACGCAGTGCCACACCATCGCCGTGGTGGGCCTGTCGCCGCAATGGCACCGGCCCAGCCACTTTGCCGCCAAGTACATGCAGGCCCATGGCTACCGCGTGATTCCCGTGAACCCACTGGTCGCGCGCGAAGGCGGTCAGATCCTGGGCGAGACCGCCTACGCCAGCGTGACCGAGGCCTCCGCCGCGCTGGCCGCGCAGGGCGCGCGCATCGACATGGTGGATTGCTTTCGCAAGAGCGAGGACATCCCGCCGCTGGCGGCGGAAGCCATCGCGGTGGGCGCGCAATGCCTGTGGATGCAGCTGGGCGTGTTCAACGAGGCCGCCGGCGCGCAGGCCGAGGCCGCGGGCCTGCGCGTGATCCAGAACCGCTGCGTGAAGATCGAGCACGCACGCCTGTTCGGCGGCCTGGGCTGGATGGGCGTGAACACCCAGGTGATCTCGTCCAAGCGCCTGCGCAAGCTCCCATATTGATAGCTGCTAGCGCTTGATGGATAAGCGCTAGAGGCCTATTTGACCCATAACACCATGACCGCATCCACCCCACCCGGCTCTGGAGCCGACCGCGCCTTCGGCTTCGGCACGCGCGCCATCCACGCCGGCGCCCAGCCCGACCCCGTGACCGGCGCGCGCGCCACGCCCATCCACCAGACCACGAGCTTCGTCTTCGACGACGCCGAACACGCCAGCAGCCTGTTCAACCTGCAGACCTTCGGCAACGTCTACAGCCGCATCAGCAACCCCACGGTCGCCGTGTTCGAGGAGCGCATGGCCAGCCTGGAGGGCGGCCGCGCGGCCCTCGCCTGCGCCAGCGGCATGGCTGCGCAGATGGCGGCGCTGCTGGCCATCCTGAAGGCCGGCGACCACATCGTGGCCGCCAGCACGCTCTATGGCGGCACGGTGGGGCAGCTGGGCGTGGGTTTCAGCCGCCTGGGCATCGAGACGACCTTCGTCGACCCGTCCGACCCCGAGAACTTCGCCCGCGCCATGCGCCCGAACACGCGCGCCGTGTACGGCGAGACCATCGGCAACCCGCTGGTCAACGTGCTCGACATCGCGGCGATTGCGGAGGTGGCCCACGCCCACGGCGTGCCGCTGGTCATCGACAACACCGTGGCCAGCCCCTACCTGTGCAACCCGCTGGCCCTGGGTGCCGACATCGTGGTGCACAGCGCCACCAAGTACATCGGCGGCCACGGCACCACCATGGGTGGCGTGGTGGTGGAGGGTGGCACATTCCCCTGGGACAACGGCCACTTCCCCGAGATGGTGGAGCCCAGCCGCGCCTACCACGGCGTGAGGTTCTACGAGACCTTCGGCGATTTTGGCTACACCATGAAGGCGCGCATGGAGGTCAACCGCACCTTCGGCGGCGTGCTCTCGCCCCTCAACGCCTGGCTGCTGCTGCAGGGCGCCGAGACGCTGCACCTGCGCATGCGCGAGCATTGCCGCAACGCGCTGGCCGTCGCGCGGTTCCTGCAGCAGCACCCGCAGGTGGCCTGGGTCCACTACCCGGGCCTGCCGGACTCGCCCCACTACGCGCTGGCGCAAAAACAGTTCCGCGCAGTGGATGGCAGCCCCGGCGCCTCGGGCATCCTGACCTTCGGGGTGAAGGGCGGCGCAGCCGCGGGCGAGCGGTTCATCGACGCCTGCGAGTTCCTGAGCCACCTGGCCAACATCGGCGACGCGAAGACGCTGGTGATCCATCCCGCCTCCACCACGCACCGCCAGCTCAACGAGGAGGAGCTGGCCCGCGCCGGCGTGCGCGCGGACATGGTGCGCCTGAGCGTGGGCATCGAGGAGTTGGACGACATCCTCTGGGATATCGACCAGGCCCTGGCACGCACGCGCTGAACCGGGCCACCCACGGCCGGGGTCACGCCCAACCGGGGGCGCGCAGGGCAGGTCAGCGCTTGCCCGGCAGTGGGGGCGCGGGGCGCGCCGCGCTCCCCCCCGAGCCGCGCAGCGACAGCACGATGGAGCCGGCAATCAGCGTCGCCGTGACCAGCAGCGCGTAGCCGATGGGAATCTTCACCAGGTCAATCAGCAGCATCTTGGTGCCGATGAACACCAGCACCAGCGCCAGACCGTAGGCCAGCAGGTGGAAGCGGTTGGCCAGGTCGGCCAGCAGGAAGTACAGCGCGCGCAGGCCCAGGATGGCGAACACGTTGGCCGTGAGCACGATGAACGGGTCGCTGGTGATGGCGAAGATGGCGGGGATGCTGTCCACCGCGAAGATGATGTCGGTGGTGCCGATCAGCACCAGCACCACGAACAGCGGGGTGTAGTGCTTGACGCCGTCGATCATGGTGGAGAGTTTCTCTCCGTCGAACCGGTCGGTGATGCGCATGCGCTGGCGCAGCAGCTTGAGCACCGGGTTGGTCGCGATATCGGGCTCCTGCCCCGCTGCAAACCACATCTTGATGCCGGTGACCACGAGGAACGCGCCAAACACGTACAGCAGCCAGTGGAACGTGGCCAGCAGCCACGCGCCCGCCAGGATCAACAGCGTGCGCAACACGATGGCGCCGATGATGCCGATGATGAGGGCGCGCTTTTGGTACTGCGGCGGCACGGCGAAGTAGCTGAACAGCATCAGAAACACAAAGATGTTGTCCACCGAGAGGCTCTTTTCGACGAGATAGCCGGTGATGAACTGCATCGACACCGTGTTGGCCACGTCGCGGCCCTGGCTGCTGTCCAGGTACCACCACAGCAGTCCCACGAACACGAACGCCAGCGCAAACCACAGCAGGCTCCAGCGCGCGGCCTCGCCCATCGTCACCCGGTGCGCGCCCTGGCGCTCCATCACCAGCAGGTCCACGGCGATCGCCACGACCACAAAGGCGGCGAAGCCCGCCCACATCCACCAGGTGCCTATCGTTTCCATGCGTCCTTCTCCAATGGGGTTGTACTGACACGGGCCCACCGCCCGAGGGGTGCAATATAGGAGGCGCGTGGATTCCAAAAAACCTACCTTATCAGTACTATTACTTCGGTTTTTACGAAGTAACTCCATGAGCCAGAGCTTCAACTACCGCCACCTGTACTACTTCTGGGTCGTCGCCAAGGAGGGCGGCATGGCACGGGCCGCCGAGCGGCTGGACATGGCCGTGCAGACCATCAGCGCACAGGTGCGCGAGCTGGAGAAGTCCCTGGGGGTGAGCCTGCTGCGCTCCGAGGGCCGCAACCTCATGCTGACCGAGGCCGGCGTGGCCGCGCTGCACGAGGCCGACCACATCTTCGCGCTGGGCGAGCAGCTGCCCCAGCGCGTGCGCGAGGCCGCCTCGGGCCCCACACTGCGCCTGAACCTGGGCATCTCCGACGGCATTGCCAAACTGGCGGTCCACCGGCTGCTCACTCCCGTGCTGGACGAGCCCCACCTGCGCCTGCTGTGCCACGAGGGGGAATTCCAGCCCCTGCTGGGCGAGCTGGCGCTGCACAAGCTGCACGCGGTGCTGGCCGACCGCCCCGCCCCGCCCAACCCGGCGCTGCGCACCACCAGCCAGTTGCTGGGCACCAGCGCCATTGGCTGGTATGCCCCGCCGCTGTGGGCGCAGGCCGCGCGCCACGAATTCCCGCGCAGCCTGGCGGTGGTCCCCGTGCTGCTGCCCACCGAGCACGCCGCGCTGCGCGCGCGCATCGACCACTGGCTGGAACGCGAGCGCATCCGCCCGCGCATTGCAGGGGAATTCGAGGACAGCGCCCTGCTCAGCACCTTCGCAGCCACTGGCATGGGCGTGATGCCCGCGCCCGAGACCCTGGGCGCGCACCTGGAGCAGACCCATGGCCTCGTGCCCGTGGGCACCACCCCCGAGGTGCATGAGCAGTTCCACCTGATCTACAGCGCCCGCAAGGTGATGCACCCGCTGCTGACCCGGCTGCTGGAGGCCGGAGCCGATGGGACGCTGTGGAACCCGGACCCCACCCGTTCCCCCGTGTGAGGAGACGGCGCATCGTCCTGCAGCGCCCTTTCCTTGATCTGAGGCAAGCCCGCGGGGCTTGCCCAAGGCCTGCGGGAGCCGGCCTGCGACAATCGAGCGCATGAGCTTCGCCCCCCTCCAGAACGACACCTTCCTGCGGGCCTGCCGTCGTCAGGCCACCGACTACACGCCCCTGTGGCTGATGCGCCAGGCGGGCCGCTACCTGCCCGAATACAAGGCCACGCGCGCCAAGGCCGGCAGCTTCATGGGCCTGGCCACGAACGTGGAGTACGCCACCGAGGTGACGCTGCAGCCGCTGGAGCGCTTCCCGCTGGACGCCGCCATCCTGTTCAGCGACATCCTCACCGTGCCCGACGCCATGGGCCTGGGCCTGTCGTTCGCCGAGGGCGAAGGCCCGCGCTTTGCCAAGGCGGTGCGCGACGAGGCCGACGTGGCCGCGCTGGCCGTGCCCGACCTGGACAAGCTGCGCTATGTGTTCGACGCCGTCACCAGCATCCGCCGCGCGCTGAACGGCCGCGTGCCGCTGATCGGCTTCTCGGGCAGCCCCTGGACCCTGGCCTGCTACATGGTCGAGGGCAAGGGCAGCGACGACTACCGCCTCGTCAAGACGCTGATGTACAGCCGCCCGGACTTGATGCACCGCATCCTGGCGGTGAACGCGGACGCCGTGGCCGCCTACCTGAACGCCCAGATCGACGCCGGCGCCCAGGCGGTAATGGTCTTCGACAGCTGGGGCGGCGTGCTGGCCGACGGGTGCTTCCAGGACTTCAGCCTGGAATACACCCGGCGCGTGCTGGCGCAGCTCAAGCGCACGGGCGTGGACGGCCAGGACGTGCCGCGCATCGTCTTCACCAAGGGCGGCGGCATCTGGCTCGACGACATGAAGGACATCGACTGCGAGGTGCTCGGCCTGGACTGGACGGCCCACCTGGGCAAGGCGCGCGCCATCGTCGGCGGGCAGGTGGGCGGCCCCGGCAAGGCGCTGCAGGGCAACATCGACCCGAACGTGCTGTTCGCCCCGCCCGAAGCCGTGGCAGCCCAGGTGCGCGCCGTGCTCGACAGCTTCGGCACGCCGCACACCGACAAGACCAGCACCGGCCCCACGCACATCTTCAACCTGGGCCACGGCATCAGCCAGTTCACCCCGCCCGAACACGTGGCCGCGCTGGTGGAAGCCGTGCATGGCTATTCACGCAGCCTGCGGCAGCGGTGAATGCCTACTTACCAGGGCTGCGGCGCCGGCATGACTTATTCACACTGCGGCAGCCGCATCCGGCTTGCCGCGCGGCCCGCAGTGAGCAGCGCAACAACCGGCAACAAATCACTCCGAACCTCGTAAGTGGTTGATTCATATGAAAGTCCTGCGCCTGCCGATTTTGTGGGCACCCTAAGCAAACCACGGCCAGACAAGGGCTTTCGGGCGGCCCAGCCGGGATATCAACAAAGTTATCCACAGAAAATCTGAACTTCCTGTGTTTCCCTCGCAAAATCAAGCACTTGCCGCACGAAGTGAAGGAAAAGTCCCACAGTGGCTGCAACGCCTACCACATCCGGGGATGCTCTTCCCTATTGACAGCGCCAGTTGTTCACATGCTGGCAACTGCGGCCCCCTGCGCAGAGCGTCGCCCGACAACCGCTGCGGCACTGTTTGCGGCGCAGCAAAGAACGTTGATTCATAAGCTTTTTTTGCATCGCGCCGTCTACAAATCCGCTAGCGCGCAGTCCAGCCGGGGCGCGCCCCGCAGCCTGTTGCACGCTGCTTTTCAACAAAGTTATCCACAGCACCTCTCATAGCAGTGGGCACGCTTGTGGAATCATGCGGGGCCGCGCCCCGGTGCCGTCCGCGTTTTCACCCACCGCCCATGCCTGACCGTTCCCCGCCCCCGACCATGCCGCATGACAGCGCAGCCTGCCTGCTCTGCGTGGCCGTGAGCACGCCGGCGCACAGTGGCGTGGGCGAACCGCTGAGCTACGCCAGCCCGCGCCCGCTGCCTGCCGGGACACTGGTGCGCGTGCCGCTGGGCGCGCGCGAGGTGCTGGGCGTGGTCTGGGACGCGCCCGCCGAGCCAGCGGCGCTACCGCCGGGCATGGTGCCGCGCACGGTGGCGGGCGTGCTCGAAGGCGTGGCGCCGCTGGACGCCGCCTGGCGCCGTCTGGTGACCTTCGCCGCGCGCTACTACCAACGCGCGGTGGGCGAGGTGGCGCTGGCCGCCCTGCCCCCACAGCTGCGCGACCTCACGCCCGAGCAGTTGGCGCGGCGCCTGCGCCGCCCCGCACCGCCGGCGCACCCATCCGAAGCAGTTACAAAAACAATAGCACTTACCGCAGAACAGGCAAGCGCTACAGCCCAAATCGATGCAGAGAGCGGGCCCTTCCTGCTGTTCGGCAGCACGGGCAGCGGCAAGACCGAGGTGTACCTGCACTGCGTGCAGCGCGCCCTGGCCGGCCATCCCGCCGCACAGGCACTGGTGATGGTGCCCGAGATCAACCTCACCCCGCAGCTGGAGGCGCGCTTTCGCGAGCGCTTCGCGCCCCTGTACGGCGAGGCGGCCGTGGTCAGCATGCACAGCGGGATGACGCCGGCACAGCGCCTGAAGAGCTGGCTCGCCGCGCATACGGGCGCTGCGCGCATCGTGCTCGGCACGCGCATGGCGGTGTTCGCCAGCCTGCCGGGGCTGGCACTGGTCGTGGTGGACGAAGAGCATGACGCCAGCTACAAGCAGCAGGAGGGCGCGCGCTACTCCGCGCGCGACCTGGCGCTGTGGCGCGGACGCGAGCAGGGCGCCAAGGTGATCCTGGGCAGCGCCACCCCGTCGCTGGAGAGCTGGCATGCCAGCACCCCGGTCAGCGAGGGCGGCCCGGGCCGTTACCTGCGCCTGCACATGCCCAGCCGTATCGGCTCCGCAGAAGGCGCCGGCGCAGGCGAGCTGCCGCGCGTGCGCCTGGTGGACATGGGGCAACAGCCGCGCAGTTCGGGGGCGGGTGGCGTGTTCTCGCCCCCGCTGCTGGCCGCCATCACCGAACGGGTGCAACGCGGGGAGCAATGCCTGGTGCTGCTCAACCGCCGGGGCTTTGCACCCGTGCTGCACTGCCATGACTGCAGCTGGAAGAGCGACTGCCCGCACTGCAGCGCCCACCAGGTGTTCCACAAGAGCGACCGCACGCTGCGCTGCCACCACTGTGGCTTTACGCAACGCGTGCCGCGGGCCTGCCCCAGCTGCGGCAACCCGGACATCCTGCCCCTGGGCCGGGGCACCGAGCAGCTGGAAGAGCAACTGGCCGCCCTGCTGCGCAACGTGATCACCCCGGACCGCCGCGCCGCGCGCGTGGCACGCATCGACGCCGACACCACCCGCGCCAAGGGGGCGCTGGAGGAGCAACTGGCCCAGGTGCACAGCGGCGAGGTGGACGTGCTGGTCGGCACGCAGATGGTGGCCAAGGGGCATGACTTTCGGCGCATCACCCTGGTGGCGGCCGTGCAGCCCGACGGAGCGCTCTTCAGCAGCGACTTCCGCGCGCCCGAGCGCATGTTCGCCCTGCTGATGCAGGCTGCGGGCCGCGCGGGGCGCGATGCGCGCTATGTGGCCGCGCAGGGCAGCCCGCCCGAGATGTGGATCCAGACCTGGCACCCCGACCACGCCGTCTATGCCGCGCTGCGCCGCCACGACTACCCGGCCTTTGCCGCGCGCCAGCTGGCCGAACGCCAGGAAGCCGGCATGCCGCCCTTCGCCTATCAGGCGCTGGTGCGCGCGGACGCCCGCACGCAGGAGGCGGCCCAGGCCTTCCTGCAGGCCGCCAGCGACGCCGCGCGCGCCGCCGGGCTGCCGGGGCTGGACCAGGTCTTTCTGTTCCCGCCGGTGCCGCTCGCCATCCAGCGCGTGGCCAATGTGGAGCGCGCGCAGATGCTGCTGGAAAGTCCCCAGCGCGGTGCGCTGCAGCGCTTTCTGGCCGCGTGGCAGCCGCTGCTGCATGCCGAGCGCCCGCGCCACCGCGGCCTGGTGCGCTGGCTGGTGGACGTGGACCCGCAGGCGATCTGAGGCCCCCGCCGCTGCGGGCGGTGCCCGCGGGTTTTCTCGCATGGCATGCGCTGCGCCATCGGGGCAAAGTTCCGCCCCCGGTCCACGAGACCGCTTTTCTTTTTTGGAACCCACAATGACCTTCCAAGCGTTTCGCATGTCGCTGGTGGCCGCTGCCATCACCGTTGCCGGTTTTGCCGGCGCCCCCACCCTCGCCCACGCGCAGGACACGCGCGCCACGGCGGCCACGCAGGCCCAGCCGGCCGCCGCCAAGCCCCGCGTGGTAGTGCTGGCCACGGGCGGCACGATCGCCGGCGCCGGCGCCTCGGCCATGAACAGCGCCACCTACACGGCCGCCAAGGTGCCCGTGGACAAGCTGTTGGCCGGCCTGCCCGAGCTGTCCAACGTCGCCCAGGTGTCGGGCGAACAGGTGTTCCAGATCGCTTCCGAGAGCTTCACCAACGAACACCTGCTGAAGCTGGCCCAGCGCGTGTCGCAACTGGCCAAGCAGGGCGACGTGGACGGCATCGTCATCACCCATGGCACTGACACGCTGGCCGAGACCGCCTACTTCCTGAGCCTGACAGTGCGCACCGACAAGCCGATCGCGCTGGTCGGCTCCATGCGCCCGGGTACTGCCCTGTCGGCCGACGGCGCGCTGAACCTGGTCAACGCCGTGAGCGTGGCGGCCTCCAAGGATGCGCGCGGCAAGGGCGTGCTGGTCACCATGAACGACGAGATCAACACCGCGCGCGACGTGAACAAGGACATCAACATCCAGACCAGCGCCTTCAAGAGCCAGTGGGGCCCGCTGGGCATGGTGGTGGAGGGGAAGAATTACTGGTTCCGCGCGCCGGTGAAGCGCCACACCACGCAATCGGAATTCGACATCGACAGCATCACCTCGCTGCCCCAGGTGGACATCGTCTATGCCTACGGCAACGTGCAGCCCACGGCCGTGAACGCGCTGGTGGCCGGCGGCGCCAAGGCCATCATCCATGCCGGCACGGGCAACGGCTCAGTGGCCGACCGCATGGTCAAGCCGCTGCAGGACGCGCGCGCCCAGGGCGTGGTCATCGTGCGTTCGGCGCGCGTGCCCTACGGCTTCGTGCTGCGCAACGCCGAGCAGCCCGACGACAAGCACGACTGGGTGGTGGCCCACGATCTGCGCCCCGAAAAGGCGCGCATCCTGACCATGCTCGCCCTGGCCAAGGGCGCCAGCACGCAGGAACTGCAGCGCATGTTCTGGGAGTATTGAAGTCTGCCCCTCAGGCGCCCGCGCCTTCCCCTGCTCTCCCCTCGCGTCGCAATACGGGCAGGGGGACGGCACCCTCGCGGCGCGGCCGGTCCAGGTCCTTACCCAATGGCCGTCGGTCTGGCGCACGCGGTACAACGGCTGCGCTTCAGGTGGATATTTTTTAGCCAAATCGACACCTAGCGCAGTCCCACCCTGCGCCAAGCGCTCTCATTTTTGAACCAAAAGCGCAACGGCGGCCGAAAAGCTGAGGAACGCCAGCGCCGTACTCACCAGGATGATGCGCGCCACGCGCCCGCCGTGGGACCCGAAGCGCTCCACCAGCAGCGCCACGTTGCTCGCGCTGGGCAGCGCGGCCAGCAGCACCATCACCGTGAGCGTGAACGGCGACAGGTCCACCCCCAGCGCCATCGCCGCACGCCCCACGCACCACACCAGCAGCGGGTGCACGACGAGCTTGGCCAGCGCGATCGGCACGTACTGGCCCGGCGGCACGTATTCCTGCTGGTTCATCTGCGAGCGCGCCAGCACCGCGCCAATGGTGAACAGCGCCACCGGCGATGCCGCGCCCGCCAGCATGGCCAGCGTCTGGTCCACGGGGCCCGGCGGCTGCCACTGCAGGACCGACGCCACGCCGCCCAGCACGATGGACCAGGGCATGGGGTTGGTGGCCATGCCGCGCAGCGCGTTGCGCAGCGCCACGGCCACGCCGTGCGCACCCGCGCCATCCAGGCGCGACAGCGCGATGCACGCCGAACTGGTGATCACCAGGTCCACCGCCAGCACCACGATCACGGTGCCGGCACTGGCCTCGCCCAGCAACGCCACCAGCAGCGGAACGCCCATGAAGCCGGTGTTGGGAAAGGCAGCCACCAGCGCGCCGAAGGCCGCATCGTTCCACCCCCGGCGCCGCAGCGTGAGGGCCACCGTGCCGCCCACCATGAGCAGCGCACACAGCAGGTACAGCCCGGCGACGGCCGGGTCCAGCAGCTGTGCGATGGGCGTGCTGGCGCCGAAGCGGTACAGCATGCATGGCAGCGCGAAATACAGCACGAAGCTGTTCAGCCCCCCGATGGCGGACACCGGCAGCGCCCCGGCCCGCGTGGCCAGGTAGCCGCACAGCACGAGGGCGAAGAAGGGGAAGGTGATCAGCAGGACGGACAGCACGGGCGCGATTGTCGCAGCGCCGCCGCGCGCTGAAACACCTTGTCACCGGGCGTGCCACCCCGGGCAATCACCCTGGTGCGCGCACGCCGCTATCATGCACACCCGCTGTTCTCCCTCTCACCCGCCGCCCGCCGCAACCCGCGGCGCAGGCGCGCCCCGTTCCTCCCGCTGCATCCATGTCCGGTCTCAATCTTGCTCAGTTGCAGGCAGTGCACTACACCGAGGGCCCGTGCCTGGTGCTGGCAGGCGCGGGCTCGGGCAAGACGCGGGTGATCACGCACAAGATCGCGCGGCTGATCGAGACGGGCCTGGCGCCCCGGCGCATCGCTGCCATCACCTTCACCAACAAGGCCGCGGCCGAGATGCGCGAGCGCGCCGCCGGCCTGATCGGCCGCCAGGCCAAGGACGTGCTGGTGTGCACCTTCCACGCCCTGGGCGTGCGCATGGTGCGCGAGGACGGCCATGTGCTGGGCCTCAAGCCCTCGTTCAGCATCCTGGACCAGGACGACGTGACGGGCATCCTCAAGGACTGCGCGGGCGGCACCACCGACCTGGCCACCGCGCGCCAGTGGCAATGGACCATCAGCAACTGGAAGAACCAGGGCTGGGACGCGCGCAAGGCGCTGGCCATGGCCCAGGACGACCATGAGCGCAGCATCGCCCTGATCATGCAGCGCTACGAGGAGCGCCTGACGGCCTACCAGAGCGTGGATTTCGACGACCTGATCGGCATGCCCATGCGCCTCTTGCGCCACCACCCCGAGGTGCGCGAGAAGTGGCAGCGCCTCTTGGGCCACGTGCTGGTGGACGAATACCAGGACACCAACGCCACGCAGTACGAATTGCTGAAATACCTGGTGGGCGAGCGCGCGCGCTTCACCGCCGTGGGCGACGACGACCAGAGCATCTATGGCTGGCGCGGCGCCACGCTGGACAACCTGAAGAAGCTGCCGCAGGACTTCCCGCAGCTCAACGTCATCAAGCTGGAGCAGAACTACCGCTCGACCAGCGCCATCCTGCGCGCGGCCAACCACGTCATCCAGCCCAATCCCAAGCTGTTTCCCAAGACGCTGTTCAGCGAGCTGGGCGAGGGCGAGCCCGTGCGCGTGGTCGATTGCGACAACGAGGAGCACGAGGCCGAGCGCGCCGTGGCGCGCATCCAGGGCCTGCGGGCAGCCAGCAATCCACCGCCGGCGTGGAAGAACTTCGCCATCCTCTACCGCGCCAACCACCAGGCCAAGCCGTTCGAGAAGGCCCTGCGCAAGGCCAACATCCCCTACAAGGTCTCGGGCGGCACCAGCTTCTTCGACCGCGCCGAGATCAAGGACCTGTGCGCGTGGTTCCGCCTGTGGATCAACAACGACGACGACCCTGCCTTCCTGCGCGCCGTCACCAGCCCGCGGCGCGGCGTGGGCCACACCACGCTGGCGGCACTGGGCGAGTTCGCCACGCAGCACAAGCAAAGCATGTTCGGCGCGCTGTTCAACGCCATGCTGCCCGCCGTGATCCCCAAGCGGGGCCTGGAAGGCCTGCTGGAGTTCGGCCGCACCGTCAACGACCTGGAGCACCGCGCACGCCACACGCACGGCCACGAAGCCGCGCGTGCCTTCCTGGCCGACTGGCTCAAGGACATGGGCTACGAGCAGCATCTGTACGACAGCGAGGACAGCGAAAAGGTGGCCGCAGCGCGCTGGAGCAACGTGCTGGAGTTCTGCGACTGGATGGCGCAGCGCGCGGGCGGCCAGATCGACGACACCGCGGGCGCGACGGTGCAGGCCGCGACCAAGAGCCTGCTGGAGGTGGCGCAGACCATCGCCCTGCTGTCCACCATCTCCGAGCGCGAACAGGAGCAGGACATGGTGGTGCTGTCCACGCTGCATGCCAGCAAGGGGCTGGAGTGGCCGCACGTGATCCTGGCCGGCGTGACCGAGGGCATGCTGCCCTTCAAGCTGGACGATGACGACGGCCGCCAGCAGAAGGTGAGTGACGACACCCTGCAGCGCCTGCAGGAGGAGCGCCGCCTGATGTACGTGGGCATCACCCGCGCCCAGCGCACGCTGGCCGTGAGCTGGACCAAGAAGCGCAAGAAGGGGCGCGAGATGGTGGCCTGCCAGCCCAGCCGATTCATTGCCGAGATGAAGCTGGACGCCGCCACGGCGCGCGAGAACCCACGCGACAAGTTGCGCCAGTTGCGCGAGGAATTCGCGCGCAAGGCCCAGGCCACCCCCAGCCCCGCCACACCCTGAACCCATGTTGAAAACTATATTTTTGATAGCTGCCAGCGCTTTACTGGTAAGCGCTTGCGCCCAAAAACCCTCTCAACCTCCGCGCCCGGCCTGCCCCACGGCCGCGCAGATGGAGCAGCCCGAACTCGTGGGCCGCTGGCAGGCGCGGCTGGACGGCATGGCCGAGCCCGTGCTGCTGGAACTGGGCCCCCACCCCGAATGGGACGGCACGGTGAAGGGACGCATCCAGTGGCCGGGCTTCACCTCGGTGGTGGTGGGCGACGTGCACCAGGGCCGGCTCACCCTGGAAGAGTCGCGCGACGGCACGCGGGTCAGCGGCAACTGGAGCGGCGACGTCGTCGAAGGCAGCTGCGCGCGCGAGATCCGCGGCGAATGGACCGACGAGGCCGACCGGCCCTACACCTTCACCCTGCGCAAGCAGGCCCCTTCCCGGCCCTGACCTGCATGGCAGCCGTCACCGACCACGCGCATCATCCGACCATGACACAGCCTTCACACCCCCTGTCCCGCCTGGGCCTGGCCACCGCGCTGCTGGGCACGGCCCTGCCGCTGGTCAGCTGGGCCGAAACCGCCGCAGCCCCCGCCGTCAACCGGGTGGCCGGCTGGCGCCAGTGCGCCGCCCTCACCGGTGACAGCCAGGCACGCCTGGCCTGCTTTGACCAGTGGTCCGCCGAGCAGAGCTGGCAGGCGCCGCCCGCTTCGGCCAGCGCCCAGCCCGCCGCCGCCACGCAGGCGCCGCCCCCGCCGGTGGACGCCACGCTGCCGGCCACGCGCATCATCGACGTGGCGCAGGTGGACGGCTGCCGCGACGGCCAGTACAGCACCCTGTCGCGCTTCTGGGAGCTGGAGACGGGCAGCGACTGCGGGGCGTTCCGCTTTCGCGGCTACCGGCCCATGAGCGTGTCCGTCGTGGGCGCCACCAGCGTCAACCGCCTGCCCACCTCTGGCAGCCCGGACAACAACGCCACCAGCGAGGTGGACTACCGCAAGACCGAGATGCGCGTGCAGCTGTCGGTGCGTACCAAGCTCGCGCAGGGCCTGCTCACGCGCGGCCACCCCACGCTGCGCGACTCGCTGTGGGCGGGCTACACGCAGCAGTCGTACTGGCAGCTGTTCTCGCCGGGCATCTCGCGGCCGTTCCGCAACACGGACCACGAGCCCGAGATCATGTACGTGTACCCCACCGACGCCAAGCTGCCCTTCGGCTGGCGCTGGCGCTACAGCGGCATCGGCCTGGTGCACCAGTCCAACGGCCAGAGCCTGCCGCTGTCGCGCAGCTGGAACCGCGTGTACCTGATGACCGGCATGGAGCTGGACAACCGCTGGACCGTCACCGGCCGCCTGTGGAAGCGCCTGCACGAGAGCGCGGACAGCGACGACAACCCCGGCATCAGCAACTACGTGGGCCGGGCCGAGCTGGGCCTGACCTGGAACGTGGACAAGGACAACACCCTGGCGCTGACCGCACGGCATTCGCTGGGGGCGACCGGGCGCGGCTCGGCACGGCTGGAATGGCTGCAAACCCTCGGAACCAGCCTGGTGGGCAACCGCACCAACCTGCGCCTGCACACCCAGCTGTTCACGGGCTACGGCGACAGCCTGATCGACTACAACCGCAAGCGCACCGTGTTCAGCGTGGGCCTGAGCCTGGTGGATTTCTGAACCCCACAGCGCGAATGGACGGGCCGGCGCGCCGCGCGCGCCTGCCGGCCCGATCACAACCGGTTACCCTTTGACCGGGCCGGCGGGTTGAAGGCGCCGCGGTGCGCCGACACAATCGGGCGCACCCCGGCGCCGCCGGGGGCGGGCCCGCGCCCTGGGCAATAAGCGCCTGCTTTCGCGCGGTATTCGCCCCATCACCGGCCAGCGCCGTCCGCACAATGCAGCCCGGAGGACGACGACCATGGACCTGCAATACCAGCTGAAGGCCGGCAGCTACTACCTGTACGACATGCGCGAAACGCCCAGCGCAGTCACGGGCGAGCGTCGCTTCAAGCTCAAGACCGACACCGTGGCCATTGCCTTCGACCTGCACACCGGCGAGGTGCACCAGCACGGCAGCCCGGCACGCATCCAGTCCTGGGCCACGCACACGCGCCGGCGCCTGCGCGCCGCTGGCGCGGCGGACGTGGCCAACGACATCGTGGTCGTCTCCGGCCCGCTGCCCGTGGACGAGCTCAACAAATGCCTGTGGATCAGCGGCTACTGCCGGCGCATGTTCACGCGCCTGGCCAGCCTGCCGCACGGCAAGCTGCAGCGCGCGGCGCAGCAATGGAAAAAAGCGGCCTGAACGCCCTGCCCATCTGCGCCAGCAGCTCTTGATTCAATAGCACAACGGGTCCCGCGGGACCCGTTGTTTCTGGTGTCAGTCCTGCGCACCTACGTCGTCGTCCTGGTCATCATCCTCGGGCAGCTCCTCCGGCTCCGCATGCTTGACCACGGTGACGGGCACGGGACTTTGCTGCACCAGCGCCTGCGACACCGAGCCCAGCAGCGTGCCGCGCAGCCCGCCCAGGCCGCGCGCGCCGATGATGAGCGCGTCGCAGCCGCAGCGCTCCACCATGTCCACCAGCGTGGCCGCCACGGGGCCCAGACCGATCTCGGTCTCATACGGCACGCCCGCGGCCTCCACCATCGCCACGGCCGACGCCATCAGGTGCTGGCCGGCCTCCACGCTCGCGGCGGCCACGGCGTCCGCGCCCTGCGTGGCCAGCTCGATCAGCGAGGCCTCTTCCTGCACGTGGCCCAGCACCAGCGTGGCCTGCAGGCCGCCGCGGCGCACCAGGGCCACGCCATGGCGCACGGCGTCGAGCGCGAGTTCGGAGCCATCAACGGCGATCAGGATTCGGAACATGGGGCACCTCCTTGCAATGCTGTGTCGATAGGGTCAGTGTAGGCCGCGCGGGGCGCTGCGGGCACCAATCCCCGCCGGTGCAGTCTGGGACAATCGCGCCCATGCTCAAGTTTGAAATCCTGGCCACCGACACCTCCAGCCACGCGCGCCGCGGCACGCTCACGCTCAACCACGGCGTGGTGCAGACCCCCATCTTCATGCCCGTGGGCACCTACGGCACCGTCAAGGGCGTGATGCCGCGCAGCCTGCGCGAGATGGGCGCGCAGATCATCCTGGGCAACACCTTCCACCTGTGGATGCGGCCCGGCCTGGACGTGATGCAGAGCTTTGGCGGCCTGCACGGCTTCGAGCAGTGGGACAAGCCCATCCTCACGGACTCGGGCGGGTTCCAGGTCTGGAGCCTGGGCAGCATGCGCAAGATCACCGAAGAAGGCGTGCATTTCGCCTCGCCCGTGAACGGCGACAAGCTGTTCATGTCGCCCGAGGTGAGCATGCAGATCCAGACCACGCTCAACAGCGACATCGTGATGCAGCTGGACGAGTGCACGCCCTACGAGACCAACGGCCACAAGACCACCGAGGCCGAGGCGCGCAAGAGCATGGAGATGAGCCGCCGCTGGGCGGTGCGTTCCAAGAATGAATTCGAGCGCCTGGGCAACCCCAACGCGCTGTTCGGCATCGTGCAGGGCGGCATGTACAAGAACCTGCGCCAGGAATCGCTCGAAGCCCTGGTGGAGATGGACTTCCCCGGCTACGCCGTGGGCGGCGTGAGCGTGGGCGAGCCCAAGGACGAGATGCTGGACATCATGGCGCACACCCCCCACCGCCTGCCCGCGCACAAGCCGCGCTACCTGATGGGTGTGGGCACGCCCGAGGATCTGGTGGAGGGCGTGGCCCAGGGCGTGGACATGTTCGACTGCGTGATGCCCACGCGCAATGCGCGCAACGGCACGCTGTTCACGCGCTATGGCGACCTGAAAATCCGCAACGCCCGCCACAAGACCGACCACCAGCCGCTGGACCCAAGCTGTACCTGCCACGCCTGCGCGGGCACCGAGGGCGTGAGCTGGAACGACGGGGGCCGCAGCGGCTTCTCGCGCGCCTACCTCCACCACCTGGACCGCTGCGGCGAGATGCTGGGCCCCATGCTCACCACCATCCACAACCTGCATTACTACCTGAACCTGATGCGCGAGGTGCGCGAAGCGCTGGACGCCGGCCAGTTCGGCGCATTCCGCGCGCGCTTCAAGGCCGAGCGCGCACGCGGCGTATAGCGCCGCGTAGGCGGCGGCTGACGGCGAGGGCCGGCGCAGGCCGCGCGCGGCGCCGCGCCGTCCCTCCTATGCTGGCGCGATGGACACCCGACCGTCGACGGCCGCACCGCTGCACATCGGCACCGCGGGGTGGAACGTGCCGCAGGGCAGCCGGCACCGGTTCCCGGCCGAAGGCTCGCACCTGGAGCGCTACGCCGCCCGGCTGCCCGCCGTGGAGATCAATTCATCGTTCTACCGCCCCCACCAGCGCAGCACCTACGAGCGCTGGGCCGCGTCCACGCCGCCAGCGTTCCGCTTCAGCGTCAAGCTGCCACGCAGCATCACGCACACGGCGCGCCTGAAGGGCACGGACGCGCTGCTGGAGGCTTTCCTGGCGCAGGCGCAGGGGCTGGGGGAGCGCCTGGGCTGCCTGCTGGTGCAATTGCCGCCCAGCCTGCGGCTCGACCGGCCCGTCGCCGACGCGCTCCTGCGCGGCCTGCGCGAACGGCATCCCCACGGCAGCGTTGTCGTGGAGCCGCGCCACGCCAGCTGGTTCACGCCGGAGGGCGACGCGCTGCTGCGCGCCTGGCAGGCCGGCCGCGTGCTGGCCGACCCGGTGCTGCACGCGGGCGGCGAGGTGCCCGGCGGCTGGCCCGGCCTGGTCTACTGCCGTCTGCATGGCGCACCGCGCGTGTACTACTCGGCCTATGACGCGGCGCTGGTCGACGCGCTTGCGGCACGGCTGCGGGTCGCCACCCTGGCGGCGCGCAGCGTCTGGTGCATCTTCGACAACACGGCCAGCGGCGCGGCGGCTGCCAACGCGCTGGACCTGCACCAGGCCTGCGCCTAGCGATTCCCTGCCGCGCCGGGCATCACACCGTGGGGTGGCGTACCGGTGGGGGCCGCGCCGGCGGGCGGCATGCACGAGGGGACCGCACCGGCAGGGGCCACACCGGGCGAGGCCATCCCGGACGGCGCCGCACCGGCCCCGCAGGCATGGCAGAAACGGGCGAAGGCGCTCTTGCGCGTGCCGCAGGCGCCGCAGCGGTCGAACAGGCCGATGCCGCAGTGCGGGCAGAAGTCGGTCACCCCGTCCTTCAGGTCCACCAGCCGCTCGCAGCCCGGGCACACGCCCTTGGCCAGGCGTGCCAGGGCCACGTCGTAGCCCAGCTCCTTGCGGCGCTCCTGCTCGGGCAGGGCCTCGGCCTGTTTCTGGCGTTCCAGGTAGCGGTTGAGCGCAAGGATGGCGTAGCGCCCCACCAGCGCCGTGACCACGATGCCCACCACGTAGCGCACGTAGCCGCCATAGCTGGGCAGGTAGGGCACCAGCTCCACGAAGAACGCGAACACCGCGAAGAAGATGAAGCCCCACACGAACGGCCACCAGGTGCTCTTGCGCTTTTTGGCGAACAGCCAGCCTGCCGCCACCAGCAGCGGCAGCGTGAGCGCCAGGCGGTAGAGGAACACGCGCAGCTCCACCTTGCGCCGCTCGGCGGCCATCTTCTCGTAACCGCCCTGCTCCAGGCGCCCCAGGCGCTGCTGCGCGGCCTGCGCGGCCTGGCGCGCGTCCAGCAGGGCCTGGTCTTGCGCCTGCACGGCCTGCTGGGCCCGGCGCTCCTGGGCCTTGAGGGCGTCCAGCGCCTGGGTGCGCGCGATCACCTCGGGGTCGTGCTCGGCGCGCTGGGTGGCGCGGCGTGCGGCCAGCCAGTTGCTGAAGGTCTCCCGCTCGGCCTGCGTCTCGCTGCGCGTCTTGGCGTGCTGCAGCCGGGCCTGCTCCAGCGCGGTCTGGGCCTCCTGCTCGGCCTGGCGCGCTTCCTTGACCTGGCCGCGCAGCGCCTGGGCGGCGTCGCGGTCCAGGAAGTCGTCCAGCTGCAAGGGCGCCTCCACCTTGGGCAGGTCGCCCACGATGGTGCCGCCCAGCCCGATCAGAAAGCTGGCGAACACCAGCGCCACCAGCCACAGCCCGCGGCGAAACCATTTCTCCGACAGTCGCAATGCCTTGCTCATGTGTGATCCCTCACGATGTTTGCTATTGGAATAGTAGCTGCTCGCGCTTGATGGATAAGCGCAAGAGCCCATTTTTGCTTAAAACTTCTCCGGACCCAGCACCTGCACCTGCGGGGCGCCCGCCAGCCGCGCATGCTGCAGCCATGCGAGGGCGGAGTCCACCGTCACGGTCTCGATGCGGTCGGCGTAGCGCTGCGCGGGCGGATGGTCGTCGAAGGCGACGTTGGCCGCCGTCATGCGCCCGCCCAGCCGCGTGAGCGGCCCGATGCGCAGCACCGTGGGCCGGTAGCCCTGCAGCCGCAGCCAGGCCTGGGCCTGCGCGCGGGTCTGGGCGCGCTCGGGCTCCATGGCCAGGGCCAGGGTCTCCAGCGCCCACTGGTTGGACTGCTGGTAGGTCGTGCCCCACGCATAGCTCACCATGCTGTAGGCACGCTGGTGCAGCCGCGTGGCGCGCGCGCCGTCGGCCAGCACGGGCAGCAGCGCCTGCTGCACGGCGGGCGTGGGTACGGCCCACACGGCCTCGTGGCGCCACAGGTCGTCCAGGAAGAACTCGCCCAGCCCCTGGCGGTACACGGCGGCCACGGCGGTGCCGCAGTCGTTGAGCTTGTGCACCACGCGCCACGGGCCCTCGGGCGTCTTGTAGGCCCAGCCCAGGTGCGAGTGGCGCAGGCCGTAGCGGGACAAGTCCTGCCCCGCGCGCGCCAGCACCACCACGCGGGCGCCGCTGGCGTCCAGCGCCTGGGCCGTCTGCTGCGCCAGCTGCATGCCCTGGGCGATGGTCTGCGCCGTGGGCTGGCGCGGCTCGCAGGAGCGGCCCGCATGTGCCGCCATGGCCGCCAGTGCCAGGGCGGCGGCCGCGATCCAGTGCAGGGTGCGCATGGTCAGAGCCTTTCGTTGTGCAGCAGCGCGCGGCCCAGCGCGTTGGGCACGAAGGCCAGCACCTCGCCCGCGGCCGACAGGATCACGCCCGTGCCGATCACGCTGCAGGTGAGCACCGTGCCCACGGCACCACTGGCGGCACCGGCGGCGCGGCCCGAGACCTCCACGCTGGCCTGGGCGCCGTCCGATGCACGCTCCAGCAGGTACACCGTGCCCGTGGCCGAGGCCTGCACGGCCTTCACCGTGAGCACCGCGCCGCCCACCGACAGCGCCGCCGGCAGGGCCACCACGGCGCCCGCCGCCGCGGACGCCCCGCCCGCGGCCACGACCACGGAGGCCACCGGCATCAGCGACAGCGCGGCAGAGGCCTCGCTGTGCGCCCGCGCCGGCAGCGCCGCGCCGCACAGCAGGCCCAGCGCCAGCAGCGCGGGGGCGAAGGTTTTGCGAAAAAAGGTTGGCATGTGGGTCTCCTGCGCGGCGGGCATCATTCAGCAGCCTCGGTGCGGGCCTGCAGGCGGCTGCGCAGGCGGGCGTCGGCCAGATCCGCCTCGTGGCGGTCGCGCAGCATCTTGGCCAGCGTGAACGCGCAGGTGATGAGGTACAGCCAGCTCACGCCCAAAAAGGCCTTGTAGGTGGCGCTGATCGCCATGCCCCACAGCCCCCAGCCGGTGAGCCCCATGGCCACCGCAAAGCCGCCCCAGACGACGAGCTTCCACAGCGGGGTGTCGCCACCGCCCTGGCCGGCGCCGCGGCGCGCGCCCTGGTTGTCGCGCACGAACTTGGCCAGCATGAAGGCCGCCGACAGGCAGAACACGTAGCCCATGAACATGAAGGCCACCTCCAGCCGCTCGCCCGGCAGCCAGGCCAGGCCGGTGGCGCACAGGAACACGGCGATGCCGAACGAGGCCCACACCTGGAACTGCCAGGCCCGCGTGTCGCGCTGGAGGGTGGGGGTAGAGGAATGCATGGTGGTCGGTGCCCGCAGGCGTTGGTTGAACACGGGGCGGATGCTGCGGCCGCACGGCGCCAAAGCAGCCGATATTCCGACGCAGTAACCTATCCAGCGGCGAAAAGTATCGCCATGCGATACCGCATTCAGATCGCCAGCGGCAGCTCGGTGGTGGACAGCACGTTGCGCAGCACCATGAACGAGCGCACCTGCCGCACGCCCGGCAGGTACAGCAGCTGCTCGGCATGCAGGCGGTTGAAGCTCTCGCTGTCGCGCGTGCGGATCAGCATGAAGTAGTCGAACTCGCCCGTGACCACGTGGCATTCCATGCAGCCCGAGATCTTGGCCGCCGCCTTCTCGAAGGCCGAGAACGACTCGGGCGTGGAGCGGTCCAGCACCACGCCGATCATCACCAGCATGCCCGCACCCACCGCCTGCGGGTTCAGCCGCGCCACCACGCCATCGATGAAGCCCAGCCGCTTGAGCCGCTCCACGCGGCGCAGGCAGGCCGGCGGGCTCAGGTGCACCTTGGCCGCCAGGGCCACGTTGGACAGCGACGCGTCGCGCTGCAGCAGACGCAGGATGGCGCGGTCGGTGCGGTCCACCTCAGCGCCCTCTACCGCGGCATTCATGTTGCGTTTTTTTATTGCGGCCATGGCTTGATTGGAGAAATGAAATACTGCTATTTAGCGGTGAGTACTTTTTTTGATTCTTGAAATCATCTTATTTCACAACCCTGTTAATGCGCGGTTTTCCTACGATGCAAGGCACCTTCCCCATCGACCGGAACACCGCCATGAACCTGCAGAAATTCCCCCGCCATCCCCTGACCTTCGGCCCCACGCCCATCCAGCCGCTCAAGCGCCTGTCGCAGCACCTGGGCGGCAAGGTAGAGCTGTACGCCAAGCGCGAGGACTGCAACTCGGGCCTGGCCTTCGGCGGCAACAAGACGCGCAAGCTGGAGTACCTGATCCCCGAGGCAATTGCCGGCGGCTACGACACGCTGGTGTCCATCGGCGGCATCCAGTCCAACCAGACGCGCCAGGTGGCCGCCGTGGCCGCGCATTTGGGGCTCAAGTGCGTGCTGGTGCAGGAGAACTGGGTCAACTACTCCGATGCGGTGTACGACCGCGTCGGCAACATCGAGATGAGCCGCATCCTGGGCGCCGACGTGCGCCTGGACGCGGCGGGCTTCGACATCGGCATCCGCCCGAGCTGGGAGCAGGCCATGGCGGACGTGAAGCGGGCCGGCGGCAAGCCCTTTCCCATTCCTGCTGGCTGCTCCGAGCACCCTTATGGCGGCCTGGGCTTCGTCGGCTTTGCCGAAGAGGTGCGCCAGCAGGAAAAGGAGCTGGGCTTTCGGTTCGACTACATCGTCGTGTGCTCGGTCACGGGCAGCACGCAGGCGGGCATGGTGGTGGGCTTTGCCGCCGACGGGCGCGCGCGCCGGGTGATCGGTATCGACGCATCGGCCACGCCCGAGAAGACCCACGCGCAGATCCTGCGCATCGCGCAGAGCACCGCCGATCTGGTGGAGCTGGGCCAGGACATCACCGCCGAGGATGTGGTGCTGGACACGCGCTACGGCGGCCCGGAATACGGCCTGCCCAATGAAGGCACGCTGGAGGCCATCCGCCTGTGCGCTCGCCAGGAGGGCATGCTCACGGACCCGGTGTACGAGGGCAAGTCCATGCACGGCATGATCGAGCGGGTGCGCAATGGCGAATTCCCGGCCGGATCGAAGGTGCTGTACGCGCATCTGGGCGGCGTGCCGGCCCTGAACGCGTACAGCTTTCTTTTTCGCAACGGCTGAAGCCGCAGCGGATGCGCAGGCCCTGGGGCGCCTGCTGGCTCAGGCGCTGATCTGAAGCAGCCCCGCCACCCGCTCACGCAGCAGGGCGGGCTGCACCTCGGCAGCCGGCAGCGGTGCGCCCACGTTCAGCCCCACGCGGTTGAACATGCCTCGGCGGAACGGCCGCACCATGGCGCCGCCCTGCTCGATGCGGCTGAAGAACGAGCCCCACAGGTTGGTCAGCGCCATGGGCACCACCGGCGCCTGCACGCCGTCGGCCTGCGCGCGTTCGATGATCTTCATGATGCCGCCCTTGAACGCCTGCAGTTGCCCGTCGCGCGTGATGCCGCCCTCGGGGAAGATGGCGAGCAGGTCGCCGTCCTTCAGCACCTGGGCCGCGCGCTCGAACGCGGCTTCGTAGGTGGCGGCATCGTCCTTTTGCGGCGCGACGGGAATGGCCTTGGCCAGGCGGAACAGCGCACCCAGCACCGGGATGCGGAAGATGCGGTGGTCCATGATGAAGTAGATGGGGCGCGGGCTGGCCGCCATCAGCAGCACGGCATCGACGAAGCTCACATGGTTGCAGGCCAGGATGGCGGCGCCCTCGGTGGGAATGTGCTCGTCGCCGCGCACCTTGAAACGGTAGATGCAGCGCGACAGCACCCAGGCCACGAAGCGCAGCAGGTACTCGGGCACCAGCAGGAAGATGTAGAACGCCACCACCGCATTGGCGATGCCGGTGAACAGGAAGATCTGCGGCACCGTGAAGCCCGCCGACAGCAACGCCCCCGCGAGCACGGCACTGGCGATCATGAACAGCGCGTTGAGGATGTTGTTGGCGGCGATGATGCGCGCGCGGTGCGTGGGCTGGCTGCGCATCTGGATCAATGCGTACATGGGCACGCTGTACAGGCCCGCGAACAGCGACAGCAGCAGCAGGTCGGCCATCACGCGCCAGTGCGCGGGCTGCGCCGCGAAGGCCGCCAGGGTGAGCACCTCCGACGGCGGCAGGGCCCGCGAGGCGAAGTACAGGTCGATGGCGAACACGCTCATGCCGATGGCGCCCAGCGGCACCAGGCCGATCTCCACATGCCGGCGCGAGAGCACCTCGCACAGCAGCGAGCCGATGCCGATGCCCACCGAGAACACCACCAGCAGCAGCGACGCCACCTGTTCGTTGCCATGCAGCACGTCCTTGGCGAAGCTGGGGAACTGCGACAGGAACACCGCGCCGAAGAACCACATCCACGAGATGCCCAGCAGCGAGCGGAACACCACGGTGTTGCCGTGCGCCAGCTTCAGGTTGCGCCACGTCTCGCTGACCGGGTTCCAGTTCACCGTCAGGCCCGGGTCGGTGGCCGGGGCCGGCGGAATGAACTGCGCCACCAGGCGGCCCAGCAAAGCCAGCGCCAGACAGGCCACCGCCACCGTGGTGTGGCCGATGCCCGGCAGCGCCACCAGCAGACCGCCCGCGACGTTGCCCAGCAGGATGGCGACGAAGGTGCCCATCTCCACCATGCCGTTGCCGCCCGTCAGCTCGCGCTCGTTCAAGGCCTGCGGCAGGTAGGCGAACTTCACGGGGCCGAACAGCGTGGAATGCAGCCCCATCAGGAACACGCAGCCCAGCAGGATGGCCGCGCTGCCGGCCACGAAGCCCCCGCCCGCCACCAGCATGATGGCGATCTCCAGGTTCTTCACGAAGCGGATGATGCGCGTCTTCTCGTACTTGTCCGTGAGCTGCCCCGCCGTGGCGGAAAACAGCAGGAACGGCAGGATGAACAGCGCGCCGATCACCAGTCCCGCCAGCGCCGGCGGCATCCACGACACGCTGAGCTGGTAGGTCACCATCACCGTGAAGGCGAACTTGAACAGGTTGTCGTTGGCCGCGCCGGCGAACTGCGTCCAGAAGAACGGCGCGAAGCGGCGCTGGCGCAGCAGCGCGAACTGGTTGGGGTGCGCCGCCGCCTCGGCAGGCTGGGCGGTGGGCGACAAGGTCACGGGGTGCTGCGCGCTCATATGCGGTGTGCTGGGGTGTGAAGGTGCCGCGCATTGTGTGCACAAAGCCCGCACAGGCCAGCCGCTTGTGGGCCTTGGTGGCTTGGATCACACTTAGGGTATCGCCATTCGATACTTTTCACCTCCAGCACCCCATGAGCACCACCGCCGACCTCGTCATCGCCCTGAAGAAGGAACTCAAGTCCGCCCAGATGACCTATGCCAGCCTGGCACAGGCGCTGGGCATGGCCGAGTCCAGCGTCAAGCGCATGCTGGCCAAGGGCGACATGCCGCTGTCGCGCATCGACGCCATCTGCCGCGTGCTGCGGCTGGACTTTGCCGACCTGGCGCGGCGCGTGGCTGACAGCCAGCCGCTGCTGAGCGAGCTGACGCAGGAGCAGGAAAAGGCCGTGGTGGCCGACAAGAAGCTGCTGCTGATGGCGATCTGCGTGCTGAGCCAGTGGACCCTGGAGCAGATCACCACCACCTACCGGCTGAGCGAGGCCGAGGGCATCCAGTACCTGGCGCAGCTCGACCGCATCGGCATCATCGAGTTGCGCCCGCTCAACCGCTACCGCCTGAAGCTTGCCAAGACCTTCCGCTGGCGCCCGCACGGGCCGGTGATGCACTACTTCCGCGACCATGCACTGCTGGACTACTTCAACGGCGGCTTCGACGCGCCGGGCGAGGGCGTGCTGCTGGTGCACGGCTCCATCGCACGCAGCCTGGCGCCCGCGTTCACCGAGCGGCTGCAGCGCGTGGCGCAGGATTTCGCGCAGCAGCACCTGGCCGACCAGCGCCTGCCCGAGCGTGAGCGCGAGGGCTACACCCTGCTGCTGGCCATGCGCAGCTGGGAGTTCGAGGCCTTTGCCCAGATGCGCCGCACCGCAAGGCCGTGATGCTCCTTTATTAATAGCTTATGGCGCTTGATGGACGGGTGCCAGCGCCTTAAAACACCCAAAACCCGACGCAGTCGGCCTGCCATTGACTTCCCCCTTCGCGGTGCCCACACTGGACCATCCGTCGCCCCCACACGCCTGCACGCACAGGTTCTCGCGCCCACTGGTGCAGAACCGGCAGTGCCCACAGGTCCACCCCAGCCAAGGAACGCCTACCCGCTGCCCCTGCCGCCAGCCCCGCACGCCCGGCCCCAGGCCGGCGACACGGGCCACGATCTCATGCCCCGGCACGAGGGGCCACACCGCATCCGGCAACTCGCCGTCACGCAGGTGGAGGTCCGTGCGGCACACGCCGCAGGCTTGCACCGCCAGCAGCAACTGGCCTGCCTGCGGAACGGGGGCACGGCAACTCCGCCAGCCGCAGCGGCTGGCCGGGTCCGTCCAGCACCATGGCGCGCATGGTCGGTCCTCACACCGGGGCCGTGTCAGCCGCCGCGTTCCGCCTGCAAGTGCCGCGCCAACTCCTGCAAGCTCAGGTGCGTCAGATCCTGTGCATGGCTGGCCACCAGCCGCTGGTGGGTGACACCATCCAGCTGTTCCATCAGCTCGCCCAGGAAGGGGTTGGACGCGAACACGGCCACGCGGCTGCGCTCGGCCGCGCCCACGGCCTCGCGCAGCGCGTGGGCCACCTCGCGCGCGAAGGTGCGCCGCTCCTGCGCGGCGGCCTCGCTGCGCGGCGCCAGACCGCTGCGTCCTGCGATCGAATGTCCGGGCGGCTCATGCCCCGCCGCACTGCCATGCAGGCGGGCGGCCGGATGCGTCAGGCATTGCCTTTCCGTCCAGTGCGTGGCTGCCGCAGGGTCAAGCTCCAGCAGGCGCGCCATCGAGCCATTGGCCACCAGGGCCCAGTTGGGTGTGTCCATGCAAGCCCCCAGTTCTCCAAGCCGTGTGCGGTGTTTGATCTTGTGGGGCGGCCCCGAAGGGGTCAATCCCACGGTACATGCAAGCAATCGTGGCGTGGCGGGCGGTGCGCCAAGCACCGCGGCGCCTCGCCGCGCACTGGTCGCGCCTCTCTCACTATTGAAAAAGGAGCTTGTACCGCTTCTCTGACAAGGGCTTCAGCCCTACCAGTACCTGAGTGCTGCACGCCGAAAGGCCGCCGTCACACCTGCTCACAAACCTTTGCCGGGGATGCAACAACGCGCCCGAAACGTTGACATGCGGCCCGCAGCATGGAGTCTCCCGCAGCGCCCCGCGCCGCATCCCACAACACAGGAGAACGCCATGGTCCGCACCACCACCCTTGCCGCAGCCGGCAGCCTCGTCGCCCTGCTGTCATTGGCAGGCGCCGCGCATGCGGCCACCAACGCCACCGTCGTGATCCAGGCCGGCACGCCCCACTACTCGGCACCGCCCGCCTATGCGGTGCAATACCACGCGCCACCGCCTCCACGCTACGAGCGCGTGCCCCCGCCGCGCCGCGGCATGGTCTGGTCGCAGGGCCACTGGGAATGGCGCGGCCACCGCCATGTGTGGGTGCCCGGCCAGTGGATGCAGGTGCGCCACGGCCACCATTACCGCCAGCCGCGTTGGGTGCAGCGCGGTGACCAATGGCGCTTCGTGCGCGGCGGCTGGGACCGCGATGGCGACGGCGTGCCCAACCGCCACGACCGCCGGCCCGACAACCCCTACCGGAGATGAACGGCCGAGCGCCGGTCGTCCGCGCGCAGCATGGCCCGGGACGGCGACGGGCCGTCCATATGCATATAGCGCGTGCGCATGTGAATTTCTCCACAATGGGTGTGTTTCGGCTGCGCCTACACGATAGGGCGCCGCCTTGCACTGACCCATCACAAGGAAATTCGCCATGCCCCTCCTGCGCCACGCCACCGCCGCCCTGGCCACGCTGCTGACCGTCACATCCGCTCTCGCCCAGGCCACGGACTGGCCCAAGCAGCCCGTCACGCTGATCATGGGCTTTCCGGCCGGATCGGGCGTGGACGTGGTGGCGCGCGCGGTGCAGGAGCCGCTGGGCCAGAAACTCGGCCAGCCCGTTGTGATCGACTACAAGTCCGGCGCGGCCGGCAACATCGCCAGTGAGTACGTGGCCCGGGCCAAGGCCGACGGCTACACCCTGGCCTTCGGCACGGCCGCCACGCACGGCAGCAATGCCGCGCTCTACAAGAACCTGCCGTTCGACGTGGAGGCCGACTTCGTGCCCGTCGCCCCGCTGATCGACGTGTCCAACGTGCTCACCATCAACCCCGCGGTGATCGACGCCAAGAACCTCAAGGAGTTCGTCGAGACCGTGCGCGCCAACCCGGGCAAGTACAACTTCGCATCCACCGGCAACGGCACGGGCACGCACATGGCCTTTGCCGAGCTGAATGCGCGCCTGGGCCTGAACATGGTGCACGTGCCCTACAAAGGTGGGCCCGAGGCCATCACCTCGGTGCTGCGCGGAGAGACCTGCTGCATCATGAACCAGGTGCAGACCGTGCTGCCGCACTACAAGACCGGCAAGGTGCGCCTGCTGGGGGTGACCACGGCCAAGCCCGTGGCGGCCGTGAAGGAGGTGCCGCCCATCGGCGCCAGCGGCCTGCCCGGCACCAAGGGCTTTGATAGCTCGATCTGGTTCGGCATCTTCGCGCCCAAGGGCACCGACCCAGCCGTGGTCCAGAAGCTGAACACCGCCTTGCGCGAGGTGCTGGAGCAGCCCGACGTGCGCCAGCGCTTCGAGTCGCAGGGCAACACGGTGCGCATCGAAACGCCCGAGCAGTTCCGCCAGACGGTCCACAAGGACCGCGCGAAGTGGGCGCAAGTGGTGAAGGACGCCAAAATCAGCATCGACTGATTTCGCCCTCCACGCTTTCTTCGACGCCCTCCATGTCACTTTCGCTTCCCCTGGGGGCGGCCGGCCTGGCCGCCCTCGAAGACCGCCTGCGGCACGACCTGCTCACCCTCAACTGGCGCGCCCGCGCATGGCTGCCGCCTCGCACCCATGAAGGGCAGCCCGTCACCGACGTGCTCATCATCGGCGCCGGCCAGGCGGGCCTGGCGGCCAGCATGGCGCTGGCGCAGCAGGGCATTGCCGCCGTGCTGCTGGACCGCGCGCGCGCCGACTACGAGGGCCCCTGGGCCACCACGGCGCGCATGGACACGCTGCGCTCGCCCAAGGAGCTCACCGGCCCCGCGCTCGGCGTGCCCTCGCTCACCTTCCGCGCCTGGTTCGAGGCCCAGTGGGGCCGCGAGGCCTGGGCCGCGCTCGACAAGATCCCGCGCCTGCAATGGATGGACTACCTGCGCTGGTACCGCCGCGTGACGCAGGCCGACGTGCGCAATGAACACACCGTCACCGCCGTGCACCCACGCGCCGAAGGCCTGGTGGCGGTGGACGTGCAGGCCCCCGCCGGCCACGCCACCTGGCTGGCGCGCCGCGTGGTGCTGGCCACGGGCCGCGACGGCCTGGGCGGCCCGCAGATCCCTGCCTTCATGCACGGCGTGCGCCACGCCGCACAGGGCGGCCTGTGGGCGCATTCGTCCGATGTGCTGGACTACGCCACGCTCAAGGGCAAGCGCGTGGGCGTGATCGGCATGGGCTCGTCCGCCATGGACAGCGCCGGCACGGCGCTGGAATGCGGCGCCGCCAGCGTGGACCTGATCGCGCGCCGCGCGGTGATGCCCACGGTGAACAAGTCCAAGGGCTCGGGCGTGCCCGGTCTCACGCAGGGGCATCACGACCTGCCCGACGCATGGAAGTGGCGCATCCGCCATTACATCAACGTGCAGCAGGTGCCGCCGCCGCACGGCAGCACGCTGCGCGTGTCGCGGCACGCCCATGCGTTCTTCCACTTCGGTTGCGCGGTGCAGGGCGTCACGCAGGTGGGCGACGCGCTGCACGTGGCGACGGCCCAGGGCACGTTTGCGTTCGACTTCCTGGTTCTCGCCACAGGCTTCGTGATCGACTGGGCACAAAAGCCCGAATTCGCGCCGTTTGCGCGCCATGTGCGCACCTGGGGCGAGCGCTACCAGCCGCCCGCCGGCGATGAAGACCGCGAACTGTCCGACTCGCCCGACCTCGGCCCGGTGTTCGAATTCCGCGAGAAAACCGCCGGCGCCTGCCCCGGCCTGGACCGCATCCACTGCTTCTGCTACCCGGCGGCGCTGTCGCACGGCACGGTGTCGGGCGACATCCCCGCCATCAGCGACGGCGCACGGCGCCTGGCCAGCGGCATCGCCGGCCTGCTGTACCGCGAGGACGTGGAGCACCACTTCGCCGCGCTGCAGGCCTATGCCGAGCCGGAACTGCTGGGCGACGAATGGACGCCCGCCGACACCTCCCAACGCATCCTGCCTTCGCCATGACCGACACCATCGACCAACTCGCCCGCCTGGGCCATGCCCCCCATGCCCAGGCCGCGCGCCAACAGCGCGCCAAGGCCATCACCGCCACCCAGGCCTGCGAAGACCTGCTGCTCGCGCCCGCACTGCCCGGGGGCCTGGCGCTGGCCGAGCGCCTGTCCGTGGCCCAGGCCGTGGCGGCCGCCAGCGGCGTGGCAACGCTGGCCGACCATTACGGCGCGCGCCTGGCCGGCCTGCCAGCCCCGCTGGCGGATGCGCGCTGGCAAGCCATCACGCATTTCACGCAGCTGCTGGCCACGCAGCCCGCCGCGGCCGACCGCGCGGCCCTGCTCGCCCTGCCCCAGGCGGGCCTCGCCACGCCGGACGTGGTGCTGCTCGCGCAGCTCATCGGCTTCGTGGCCTACCAGGCGCGGTTGGTGGCAGGCGTGGCGGCGCTGGCCGCCCTCGGCCCCGCGGGCACCGCAGCCACGGCGGTCGCTCCCACCACGCCGGACGCGCCCTTCGTGCACCCCGCCAACCTGCCCCCGCCCGGCGAGCCGCTGCGCCTGGCCGGCTACACCAGCGAGACGCTGGACTGGAAGGCCTGGCTGCCCGTGGTGGACCCCGCAACCGCCAGCGCCGAGCAGAACGCCGTGCTGGACGCAAGCCACCCCAAGGCACGCACGTCGGACTTCTACCTCGTGCTGGCGCACCAGCCCCGCGTGCTCGCCGAGCGCTCGGAGGCGTTCAACGCCATCATGTACGCGCCTGGCGGCCTGCCGCGCGCCGAGCGCGAGGTGGCCACCACCGTGGTCTCGCGCATCAACGGCTGCGTGTACTGCGCGTCGGTGCATGCGCAGCGCTTCGAGCAGCTGGCCAAGCGCAACGACGTGATCGCGCAGATCTTCGCCGACCCCGACAGCGCCGGCACCAACGCCCGCGAACGCGCCCTGGCGCAGGCCAGCGCCGCGCTCACGCGCGCGCCCGGTGCATTCGGGCCGCAGCACATCGCGCCGCTGCGCGCTGCGGGCCTGAGCAACCTGGAAATCCTGGACACGGTGCACGCCGCCGCGCTGTTCGCCTGGGCCAACCGCCTCATGCTCAACCTGGGCGAAGCGGTCTACCCCTGAGCATGCACCCGGCGCCCCGCCCTGAGAGCGTGTTCATGGTCTGAGGGTTAGCCCGCTGGGGACGCCGCGCCCGCGCCGCTACGATGGCCGGCGCAGGAGAGCAAACGGCTGCATGCCGTTTCACCGAAGGCGCAAACTCCCATACACGCTCAGGTTCCGTACTGCACACCCACACAGCCGTCTGGAGAGCCGCCACGCCCGCCGTGGCGCACCGAAGGAGCAAGTGCCGCGCACGGTCCCGCGCGGCATGAATCTCTCAGGTACCAAGGACAGGGGGAGCGGCAGCCAGGCCATGTCGCGCCCGCTGTTCGCTATTTATTCAATAGCTGTTCGCGCGCGCCCTGCCTGCGCAAACCTTGAAAAAGGCTTGTCAACCATGCGCGTGATCGTTCTGGGCGCCGGCGTCGTCGGCACCACCTCTGCGTACTTCCTCCAGCAACTCGGCCACGAGGTCACCGTCATCGACCGGCAGGCTGTGCCCGGTGCGGAAACCAGCTTCGCCAACGGCGGCCAGATCTCGGTCAGCCACGCCGAGCCCTGGGCCAACCCCGGCGCGCCGCTCAAGGTGCTGCAGTGGCTGGGCAAAGAGGATGCGCCGCTCTTGTTTCGCCTGCGCGCGGACATGCGCCAGTGGCTCTGGGGCCTGCAATTCCTGCGCGAATGCACGCCTGCGCGCACGCGCCACAACATCGAGCAGATCGTGAGCCTGGGCAGCTACAGCCGCAGCACGCTGCAGCAACTGCGCGTCGACACGGGCCTGCAGTACGACCAGCGCACGCAGGGCATCCTGCACTTCTACACCAGCGCCCAGGAGTTCGACGCCGCGCTGGCGCCCGCCGAGCAGATGCGTGCGCTGGGCTGCCACCGCCGCGTGGTGGATGCCGACGAGGCCGTGCGCATCGAGCCGGCCCTGGCCCACGTCCGGCCGCAGCTGGCGGGCGCCACCTACACGGCGGAGGACGAGTCCGGCGACGCCCACCTGTTCACGCGCGCGCTGGCCGGCGTGGCCCAGGCCGCGGGCGTGCAGTTCCGCCTGGGGTGCCACATCACCGCGCTGCACCCGGCGGGCGGCGCCATCGACCATGTGGAGGTCACCAACGAGGCCGGCGGCTACGAGCGCGTGCGCGGCGACGCCTACGTGCTGGCGTTGGGCGCATTCAGCCCGCTGCTGGCCCAGCCCCTGGGCCTGCGCCTGCCGATCTACCCGGCCAAGGGCTATTCGGTGACGCTGCCGGTGCGCGACACGGCCGCCGCCTACCAGGTGAGCCTGACGGACGACGAGTACAAGCTGGTCTTCTCTCGCTACACCAGCGCGCAGGGCGACCGGCTGCGCATCGCGGGGACGGCCGAGCTCAACGGCTACGAGCGCGCGCTGAACGCCGTGCGCTGCGAAGCCATCGTGCGGCGCGTGGAGCAGCTCTTTCCCGGCGCGGGCGATGCGAGCCAGGCGCAGTTCTGGAGCGGCCTGCGCCCCGCCACGCCGAGCAACGTGCCGCTGATCGGCAAGACGCGCTACGGCAACCTGTTCCTGAACACCGGCCACGGCACGCTGGGCTGGACCCACGCCTGCGGCTCGGGCAAGTCCATCGCGCGCATCGTGAGCGGGCTGGAGCCGGAGCTGGACTTCGCGTTCTGCGGCCTGCCGCGCCCTGCTGCGGCGCCCCGCCCCGCCGTCATCGGCGTTTGAGCGGGCGCCACGATGCTATGCATTGCATAGCTGCTTGCGCTTGATGGACGGGCGCTAGGGCCTGCTCACACTATTTTTGCCAGATGCGTTGCGATCAAAAAGGGCCAGGCGCAAGGCGCCAAACGAAGCTGGGGTGCTACCCCAGCGAGGCTTGGCAACGCCGCGAATGGCCCTTTTTGATCGCAACCCGGAGGGAACGGAGTGAAAACCGCGCCATTCGTCGTTGCCCTCCTAGCCAAGGCCCCGGCCTTGGCGTCGTCACGCGCCTAGATTGGCGCGGTTTTCACGCCATTCGCACTGGCAAAAATAGTGTGAACAGGCCCTAGAGGCCAAAAAGGCTTATAAAGCCCCGTCCGGCGCGACGAACACCGTCAGCACGCCCGTGTAGCCATAGAGCCGGTGCGCGGCGATTTCGCCGCCGGCGAAGAAGCCCGCCAGGGGCACGTCGCCCAGCGCATGGCGCACGATCTGCAGCTCGGCGCTGGGCCCACCGAAGTGCGGCCCGCCGCGGCCCGAACAACTCACATACAGCGCACTGCAAATGCGCCGGCCGCCCGCCGGCTCGGCATGCGGCGCGCTGTCTGCGGCGGGCAGCGCCTGCGCCTCTTCGAGTTGGGGCGACAGCTCCTCACGGATCTCTGCGCAGATGCGCATCAGGTCGGCACGGGCCGCGCCGACGTTGCGCTGGCAGAAGGCCAGGCGCATGCCCACCTCGACATGGTCACCCAGCGCCACGCCGCTGCGCGTCGCGTCCAGCCCGACGATGTGGCGCACGCGCGTGTCGGCGCCAAAGTGGCCCGTGCGCTGGCGCTGCGGCGCGTCCGCGTCCTCCAGCCCTGCCAGCGTGGCGCGCACGGCGCGCAGCGCGGCCTGGGCGTCGCCCTGCAGCGTCACGCCCAGCGTGTCCAGCAGCACGTCCAGCGCGGGTTCGCCGTCCAGCTCCAGCACCACGTTGTCCTGCGCGGCGGTGATGGCCGCCTGCGCGCCGATGGGCTGGCAGCCCTGCGTGACGCGCGAGACCAGTTCCACCTGCGCATCAAAGGCCACGCCCGACAGGCCGCCGTGCAGCACGCCGTCGCCCTCGCCGCCGGCGGGCAGCGCCAGCTGCACCTGCGCCCCGCGGCTGGCCACCACGCCGCCAAACAGGTAGCCGCTGCTGGTGCGGCCCGCCATCTCGGCCACCAGATCCGCCAGTTCGGGTGTCTGGCCGTCCACATGCACCAGCGCCGTGTGGGCCGCAAAGCCCACCCCGGCCGCATCGCCGTGCGCCAGCGGCGCCACGCCCGAGAACACGCGGTAGTGCGCGCGCGGCAGGTCGCACAGCATCAGCGAGAGCGCAGGTTCATCGAAATATTCGACGTTGTTGCCCGCCACGCCCACGCCGACCGCGCCTGCCCAGTCGGTGACCGTCGGCAGTTCGCGCCGCAGCAGGTCCAGCAGGGCCGCGGCATCGTCCGCATAGTGGTCGGTGATGTAGAGCAGCCCCAGCGTGGGTGCACTGGCGTACTGGGGCAGCGCCATCTGCGCCCGCAGTTGCGCCAGCACCAGCACCGCGGCCATGTGCCACTGCGGATGGGTGGCGTGTGCATTGGGAAAGAGTCTCATGTGTCAGCCCTGCGATGGGGTACAGGCGCCGCCGCGCAGCTCAACCTGCCGGCCGCCGCGTGCGGGACGCGGCAGCCTTTTGGGTGGGCGATGGTGCGGGGGCACGCTTGGCGCCCGCGCTGGCCGCGGCAGTCCGCTTGGCGGCCGGACGTGCCTTGTCGTTGGCCTTGTCGTTGGCCTTGCCGCCCGGTTGGGTCGCCGGCCGGGCGGCCGCCTTTGCGGAAGGCTTCCTGGCGGCAGGGGCGGGCGTTGCCGCAGGCGCCGCACCGGCGGCCTGCGCCGCCGCGCGCATGCCATGCATGCCCTGCGCGGCCATCTGCGTCGCCATGCTGGAAGCGGTCTTGAGTGCGCCGCTGGCCATCTCGCGCGTGGCGTCGAAGGCCGCCTGGTGCGTGCCCGCATCCCGCAGGGCATGCGCCGCGATCTGCTGGAACTGGCTGGTCAGCGCACCCCACCATTGCATCGGGTCGGCCGCCCCCTTGGTCTGCTCGGGCGCGGCCTCATCGTCCGGTGGTGTTCGCGCGCTGCGCGCCGCCGAGGCGTTATTGGCCGGGGACGGCGCCTCCGGTGCAGGTGCAGGTGCAGGTGCAGGTGCAGGTGCAGGTGTGGGTGGAGAAGTGAACGGGAATGCGGACGGTGGCTCGGCGGCTCGTGCGGCGGGCCGCTCCTTGTCCTGGCCTGCGGCGGCGCCGAAGCTGGCGGCCAGGTCGCCCATCGCCACGTTCATATCCTGCAGCGTGGCCAGCGTCATCTTCTGCACCTCCAGCGCCTGCACGGTCGCGGCCAGGGCGCGCGCGTTCTGCTCCAGCCAGAACTGCACGGCCTTGAGGTCCTGGATGCGCTTGTCCAGCTCGTCCACACTCACCGTGGGCGCCACCCAGCCCGACAGCCCCGGCATGGTGGGCATACCCGCCGCAGCGCCCTTGGCCAGGTTCTGCAGGAAATCAAATCCCGGGACGAAACGCCCGAAGCCGAAAGGGGTGCTATCGCTCATGGCCTGCTCCTGGTGCATCAGGGAATGGTTGCACAGCTTACCCGCATGCGCGCCACCCGTGCGGCACGTGCGTGCCCTGTACCGTCCACAGGCCCGCGATAGCGTGGTTTTCTCGCGCAAACCCGCATGAATAGGGCACCCCACGCGCACAGACAGCGCCTAGAATCCGATCACCAGCCTGGCTGGCCTGCTTCTATACACCTTACAACGATCCGACATCATGGCAACTGCAAAGAAGACCACCGCTCCGGTGAAAAAGACCGCCGCCAAAAAGGCTGCGGCACCTGCCAAGAAGGCAGCCGCCCCCGCAGCTCCTGCTGCCATCAAGCCCGTGAAGGAAGCCTTCACCAAGACCGCGCTGATCGCCCACCTCGCCACGCAGGCGGGTGTCGAGCCCAAGGCCGCTAAGGCCGTGCTCGCCGCATTGGAGACGGCCATCCTGGCTTCCGTGCACAAGAAGGGCTCCGGCGAGTTCACGCTGCCCGGCCTGCTCAAGATCGGCCTGCAGCAAGTGCCCGCCAAGAAGAAGCGCTTCGGCAAGGACCCGTTCACCGGCGAAGAGCGCTGGTTCCCCGCCAAGCCCGCATCGGTCAAGATCAAGACCCGCGCACTGAAGAAACTCAAGGACGCCACGCTCTGACACCGTGGCGCGGGTTTCGCAAAAAAAGCAGCCTCCGGGCTGCTTTTTTTATGCCCGAGCGGCCCAGGGCGCACGGCCGCGGCGCCTCACTCCGGCAGCGGCTGCAGGTACAGCTGCGCCAGGCGGCTGCGCGCGGCATCGTCCACGCCCAGGCGTCGCTCCAGGTAACGCTGCACGCCGCCGTGGTCCTGGTCAACGGCTTGCAATGCGGCCTCCAGGAAGTCCTCCTGCACGCGCCAGATCACGTTCAGCACCTCCTGCGGCGCAGAGCTGACCAGCCCCGCGGGCCGACGGTACAGCGCGTTAGTCAACAGGTAGTCCTGCATGACCACCTCGCGCGACACGCCGAGCGCCAGCAGAATCAGGGCCGCGGCGAAACCGGTGCGGTCCTTGCCCGCAGTGCAGTGAAAGACCAGGGGGGAATCCTCTGCCAGCAACTGCTCGAACAAGCCCGCAAACTGCTGCGCGTTGTCGGAAACAAAGGCGCGGTAGGTGTCCTGCATCAGCCCTACCGCAACGGGTGCCGTGATCTGTTGGCCCGCTACCGCCAGTTCCTTGGCGCGCTGCACGACGGTCGGCTCGATCGGCAGCGCGTGATAGCGCACCTGCGGCAGCGCATACGACTGGGCCGCGCTCTCCACCAGCCCGCGGAAGTCCACCGAGCGGGTCAGCCCCACACCGGCCAGCACCTGCGCGTCCTGCGGTGTCAGGGCCGCCAGATGATCGGAGCGGAACAACCGGCGCCAGCGTACCGTGCGTCCATCCAGCCCCGGATAGCCTCCCAGATCACGGAAGTTGGACGCCCCCGTCAGCGAAAGCGTGCGTGAAAAGTCTTGCATCCGGTCACTGTAGTTCAAAGCCGTCACACGCTCATGACACATGGGCGTACATGCAGCCCGAAGTGTCGCCCTGCGTAGAGCTGCCCGCAGCGCGTGATCTTTGGGGGAATGGAGAGTTCGTGGCTTCTGTACGCCCCGCGCCCGTGCCTGCAGGTATTGGCTTCCAAAGAAAGGACTACCGTCCCGCGAAAGAAACAAGGCCCCGAATCACGGAGAGGTCCTGTGCAGCGCTGGAGGATGAGGGTACGCAACAACTGCGTCGTTCCACGCAGCGTGGCAGTGCAGAAACAAAAACGCCCAACCGAGTGGTTGGGCGTTGTATGTGGTGGCCTGGGACGGAATCGAACCGCCGACACAAGGATTTTCAATCCTCTGCTCTACCAACTGAGCTACCGGGCCTGAGCCTTGAATTATAGCCCGAGAAATCGATGCATGACACCAAGCTGGAAAATTTTTGCCAATTCACGCGTTGCGTTTGTTGCGCCCGAGGTCCACCCCCAACTGGCGCAGCTTGCGGTAAAGATGTGTGCGCTCCAATCCTGTTTTTTCGGCGACGCGTGTCATCGAGCCGCCTTCGCGGGCGAGATGGAATTCAAAGTAGGCTTTCTCAAAACCGTCGCGCGCCTCACGCAAGGGTCGGTCGAGATTGAAGCCCTGGTGGGACATGGGCGCCTGCTCCATCACTGCAACAACAGGCGCAGGAGCCGGCGCGCCATTGGCAATGGCACCGGTTGTTGCGGGTGCAGGTGCGGTGTTGGCCTGGGCCGGCGCGGCAGCGCTTGCTGGTGGCTGCGCCGTACTGCGTGCCAGGCCCTGCTCCACTGCCTTGAGCAGCTTCTGCATGGTGATGGGTTTCTCGAGAAAGGAGAAGGCACCGATGCGCGTGGCTTCCACGGCCGTGTCGATGGTGGCGTGGCCGCTCATCATGATCACTGGCATGGTCAGCGTGCCGGCCATGGCCCATTCCTTGAGCAGCGATACCCCGTCGGTATCGGGCATCCAGATATCCAGCAGTACCAGGTCATAGCTGCCATTCAAGCGCGCGTTGCGGGCCTGCGTGGCGTTCTCGGCAAGGTCGACGCTATGCCCCTCGTCGTTCAGAATTTCTGACAACAGGTCCCGGATCCCCAGTTCGTCGTCGACCACCAGAATATTTGCCATGTGTGTAAATGCACCCTTGCTGCACGTGCGGTGTTGTTAGAGCGCCACCGCCGATTCAGGGGCGAATGATAGCGACACTTGTGCGCCCTTCACCACGCCGTCTTCCACGCGGTTGACCAGATCGATCCGCGCGCGATGTTCATCCGCGATTTTTTTGACGACGGCCAGTCCCAGCCCAGTGCCCCGCGGCTTGGTCGTGACGTAGGGCTCGAAGGCGCGCTGCAGGATGTGTGGAGGAAAGCCCGGCCCGCAGTCCGACACCGTCAGCCGCACACGTTTCGCGGATGCACTCCAGCGTGTGCTGATGCGCACGGGCGGCGGTGGAACGCCCCCCTGCTCGGCCGCCTGCTGTGTCGCGTCCTGGGCGTTCTGCAGCAGGTTGTGCACCACTTGGCGCAATTGCTGGGCATCGCCGGAGATCGCGGGGCAGCGCGGGTCCAACTCGGCCTCGACCGGCACCTGCGCGGTCTCGGCGCCATACAAATGCAGCACATCGGCAACCAGTGCGTTCAGGTCCAGCGTGTGCAGTTCCGCAGACGGCAGGCGCGCGTAGTCGCGGAATTCATTGACCAGCCGTTTCATCGCATCCACCTGGTCCACGATGGTCTTCACCGACTTGGTCAGCACGGCCTGCTCTGCCGCAGGCAGCTTGCCTGAGAGCTTGATCTCCAGACGCTCGGCCGAGAGCTGGATCGGCGTCAGCGGGTTCTTGATCTCGTGCGCCAAACGCCGAGCAACCTCGCCCCACGCCTGGGCGCGCTGCGCGGAGACGATTTCGGAGATGTCGTCGAACACCAGCAACCGCGCCTCGTTGGGCAGTTGCGCGCCGCGCGCCACCAGGCTGGTGCCTTGCGTGGTGACGCCACCGCCCGCCGCGTGCAGCTCAAAGGTCTGCTGCCAGTGGTCCAGACCGTGGTGGTCACGATCCAGCAAAAAGGTATCGAAGTGCCGCTGCACGGCCGCCGCGAAATCCGCCAGCCCCGGCACCTCAGCCAGCGGCCGTCCTTCATAGGCCGCCAGTGGCGCGCGCAGGACACGGGTCGCACCAGGGTTGGACGACTGGACGATGCCTTTTTCATCCAGCACGATGACTCCCGACGTGAGGTTGTCCAGGATGGTCTGCAGGTGCCCGCGCGCGGCATCCAGCGCGTTCAGGCTTTGCTCGACCGTGCCGCGGGCGTCCGCAAGCTGCTGCGTCATCAGGGCAAAAGAGCGCGTGAGCCCGCCCAGCTCGTCCTTGGTCTGCAGCGCGGCCTTGGGCGACAGGTTGCCTGCCGCCACCTCGCGCACGCCGTCGGCCAGCACCAGCAGGGGCCGCGCAAGCTGGTTGCCCAGCACCACGGCGAGCAGCACCGCGCCAAAGACGGCAAGGAACAGGCTCAGCGTCAGCGTGCCGATGTACATGCGCCGCAGCCCGCCGCGCGCCAGCGCGCGTTCCTGGTATTCGCGGTTCGCTTCCTGCACCGCAATGGCGTTGGCGACCAGCGCCTGGGGCAAGGGCACGGTGGCCTGCACGAAGCGCGGCTCGGCCAGCAGACCCACGCCGGGGTTGGCCACCAGCACCAGCGCGCGCACGCGCGCGTTCTCCGCGGCCAGCGGGTCGGTGATGTCGTCCAGGCCCTCGATCTGGAAGGTGACGCGGTCTTGCCGCGCCATGCGGAACTGCTGCGCGCTCGGGCGCTCGGGGTTGAGCATGTAGCGCGATTGCCCGGTGCCGGCGACGGGCTGGCCCGCGGCGTTCCACAGCACGAGGTCGGTGGCCCCCAACTGGTCCCGCATGCGCTCCAGCACCAGGCCCGCGGCCGCATCGGGCACCTGGGCCAACTGGCTGCTGGCGGTGCGCGTCTTGGAGGCCAGGTCGCTGGCAATGGTGTCGAGCGTGACGCGCGCCAGGCTCACACCGGCGGTCAGCGCGCCCTCGACCTTGACGTCGAACCAGCTCTCGATGGAGCGCGAGACGAACTGGTAGGACACCACGTAGATCAGCAGCCCGGGGATCACGCCCACCAGCCCGAAGATGCCCGCGAGCTTGAGCAGCAGCCGGCTGCCGAAGCGCCCCCGCCTCAGGCGCACCACCAGGCGCAGGGCGCCCCAGACCAACACGGCCAGCAGCACCAGCGCCACGAGTACGTTCACGCCCAGCAGCCAGGCGAAGTTGCGTTCGTACAGGTCACGGTTGTTGGTGGCCAGCGTCAGCAGGAACAGCAGCACCAATGCGATGGCGCACATCAGCCCCGTGCCGAGGCCCAGCGCCCATCGCACGGCGCGTGCGCGTGTCTCTGCGCGGCGGGCCGAACCCGCGGGACGCGGATCGCCCGCTTTCACCGCGCAGCCTCCACCACGCTCAGCGGCACGCTGCGCGCAAGCACCATGTTCCAGCCCGAGCGGCCCACCGCACCGATCTGCAAGGGCCGGGGCAACTGCGAGGTATCCAGCCGGAACTGGAAGTTCATGACGTAGGTCACGCCTTCATCGACCTGCCCCTCGTCGGCGATCTTCCAGCGCGCGATGCGCTGCATCGATGCCAGCGCATCCTGCAGCGTGTCGAAATTCTGGCCCAGCGACACGCCCAGGCCCGACGGTGCAAAGGGCGTGGACGACTGCACCACACGCCAGCGCCGCGTAAGGGGCTGGTAGCTCAACCGCAGAAAACGGCTGGCCTGCGCCACCACTTTGTCGGACCAGTACCAGCGCTGGCGCACCACCTCGGCCTCGGTGATGAAGAACACGGAAATGCCCTTGTAGAGCGCATCCTTGACGAGTTCGGGGAGTTCCAGCTGCAGCGTGGCCGACAGATAGAGTCCTTCGGGCAGCGGGTCGAGTTGCAGTTCAACAATCTCGCCGTGCTGTTGGGCGTAGGCGGCGGGAATGACCGCGCTCCACAGCGCCAGCAGACAAACCAGCGCGGCCCACAGCCAGCCCGGCCTTCGCAGACCGGCACGTTCAGGCGGGGGCCTTGTGCAACAGGGCGTAAAAGAAACCGTCGTGTTCACCCGGCCCATTGTCACGGAGCCCGTCGCGCTTGTCTGGGCTGCCGGGGAATAAATGGCCCGGCGACGGCAGCAGGCGTGCGTCAGTGTTGTGCGCAAGAAACGCTGCGATCTGCACGTCGCCCTCGGCCCGGAACACCGAACAGGTGCAATACAGCAGCCGCCCGCCGGGGCGCAGCAGCGGCCACAGCGCCGCCAGCAGACGCGACTGCTGCGCGGCCAGCTGGGCCACGTCGCTCTCGCGCCGCAGCCAGCGCACGTCGGGGTGGCGGCGCACGATGCCCGAGGCGGTACAGGGCGCGTCGAGCAAGATCGCGTCGAACGGTTCACCACCGCTGGCCTGCTGCCACCAGTCGGCGGGCACGGCGGCATCGGCCACCAGCACCTGAGCGCTCAGTCCCAGGCGATGCAGGTTGTCATGGATGCGCTCGGCGCGTGCCGCATCCACCTCCAACGCGGTGACCCGCCAAGGGGCCCGCAGTGCGGCGGCCCATTCCAGCAAATGGGCGGTCTTGCCGCCGGGGGCGGCGCAGGCATCCAATAAGCGCAGCGGCTGCGCGGCGTCCAGCCCGTTGAGCAGCAGCGGCGCCGCCATCTGCGCGGCGGCATCCTGCACCGAGACAACACCCTCTGCAAAGCCAGGCAGTTGCTGCACCGGCACGGGGCGTGCCAGCGCCAGCCCTTCGGGGCCTACCGCCATCGCTTCAATATTGATAGCTTCTAACGCTTGCTGGTAAAGCGCTGGAGTGCTTTTTGACTTAGAAATCCGCAGCACCATGGGCGCGGGCGCATTGTTCGCCTGCAGGATCTGCTGCCACTGATCGGGGTGGTCTCGGCGCAGGCGCTGGATCCACCATGCGGGGTGGTTCCACACGGCGACCTCGTCGCCCTGCGTGGCGGCCACCAGCGTGTCGCGCTCACGCAGGAAGCGCCGCAGGCAGGCGTTGACGAAAGACGCCTGCGCCCGCGTCGCGGGGTGGCGCTTGGCGGCCTCGACCGCCTGGTTGACCAGGGTGAACGGCGCGTAGGGAGCGGTCTGCGGGTCCCAGGCCAGTGCCAGGGCGGTGCACAGCAGCGCATCCACCCGCGGCGGCGGGTTGCGGGGTGCCAGCTGGCGGCGCAAGGCCTGCGCGCGCCCCAGGTGGCGCAGCACCTGGAACAGCAGCGCCTGCACGCCGGGGCGCAGCGCGGCAGCCGTGGTCTCCAGCGCCACGGTGCCCGACTGCCCTGCGCGCACCGCCTGCAGCGCCAAGGCGGTGGCGTCCAGCAACTGGCTCAACGCAACCGCGGGAGCCCCCTGCGTCGGGATGGAAGTAGGCTTGTTCACAGCGTCTGCGCCTTCTTGAAGCCGAACAGCCACGCCAGCAGGCTGGCGGGAAACTGGGCGATGGCATGGTTGTACTGAGCCACGGCATCGTTGAACAGGCGGCGCGCCTCGTCGCTGTGCAGCGCCACCTGTTCGCGCCGCACCACCCATGGGGCGAGTGCAGGGGGTGCCACACCTTCGCTCACCTGCGCGGCTTCGCGCACAACGGTCTGCCAGGCGTTCTCCAGCACCTGCGATGCGGCCGCCAGGGCGGCGGCGGCGCCGCTGTCCAGCGGGCGCGCGCGCGCTACTGCCAGCGAGGCGCCGAATTGCGTGGCCGCGGCCCAAAGGGCGGCATGGGCGTCGTGCGCGCCCGCCGCAGGCGCCGGTTCGTCGCCCACGATGGCCTGGACCGCGCCAGGCGCACCGTGCGCAGCCTCGTACTCACCCAGCAGGGCAATCCAGCGCACCATGTGGGTGTCCAGCCCGCCAAAGGCCTGCAGCGCCGCGGATCGCAGGCGGATGAGCCGGTTGTAGGCGCCCACGGCCCAGAACAGGAACAGGGCGAGAAGTATCCAGGTGGTCAACATGTTCACAGCCGGGGCTTCGCGCCAGCGGGCACGGCCCCTGCCAACCGAGGGATTGGTAACACGACAAAAAAGAAACTCCCGGCCTGCCGGATGGGCAAGCCGGGAGCGTTCAGTACCCGCATGCGAGAGGCGGGACTGGCAACGGCTTAATCAGCCGTGTCGGCGCTGCCGTCGATCTCGGCGGCTGCGTCGTCGGTGCCGGCAGAGGCCAGTTCGGCGGCTTCGGCATCTGCGATGGCGCGGCGCTCGGCCTCGTCCATGGCGTCCTTGGCCTTGCGCGCCTGGTGGTAAGCCAGACCCGTACCGGCGGGGATCAGGCGGCCCACGATCACGTTCTCCTTCAGGCCGCGCAGCTCGTCGCGCTTGCCCATGATGGCAGCCTCGGTGAGCACGCGGGTCGTTTCCTGGAACGACGCGGCGGAGATGAACGAATCGGTGGACAGCGACGCCTTGGTGATGCCCAGCAGTACGTTGGAGTACGTGGCAGGGAGCTTGCCTTCGGCCTGCAGCGCCTCGTTGGTGTTGAGGATCTCGGAACGCTCCACCTGCTCGCCGGCGATGTAGGTGGACTCGCCCGGGTTCTCGACCACGACGCGGCGCAGCATCTGGCGCACGATCACCTCGATGTGCTTGTCGTTGATCTTCACGCCCTGCAAGCGGTACACGTCCTGCACTTCGTCAACGATGTAGCGCGACAGCTCCTCGATGCCCAGCAGGCGCAGGATGTCCTGCGGATCGGCCGGGCCGTCGACGATCAGCTCGCCCTTGTTGACCACCTGGCCTTCGTGGACCAGCACGTTCTTTTCCTTGGGCACCAGCTCGTCCCAGACCTTGCCGTCCGGATCGGTGATCTGCAGGCGCACCTTGCCCTTGGTTTCCTTGCCGAAGGAGATCGTGCCGGTCATCTCGGCCAGCATGCCCTTGTCCTTGGGGCTGCGGGCTTCAAAGAGCTCGGCCACGCGCGGCAGACCGCCGGTAATGTCGCGGGTCTTCTGGCCTTCCATCGGGATGCGGGCCAGCACTTCGCCGGGGCCCACTTCCTGGCCGTCGCGCACCTGGATCAGCGCGCCGACCTGGAAGCCGATCGTCACCGAATGGTCGGTACCGGGGATCTTCACTTCCTTGCCATCGGCGTCCACCAGCTTCACCTGCGGACGCACCACCTTGGCAGAGCCGCGGCGCTTGGGGTCGATCACCACCAGCGTGGACAGGCCCGTGACCTCGTCCACCTGCTTGGCCACCGTGAGGCCTTCCTCGACGTTCTCGAACTTCACCGTACCTGCGTACTCGGTGATGATCGGGCGCGTCAGCGGGTCCCAGTTGGCGAGGATGGTGCCGGCCTTGATGGTCTGGTCGGCCTTCACCGTCAGAGTCGCGCCGTACGGCACCTTGTGGCGCTCGCGCTCGCGGCCGTGCTCGTCCTGGATGATGATTTCACCCGAGCGCGCAATCACCACCAGCTCGCCCTTGGTGTTGGTCACGTAGCGCATCGTGGCGTTGAAGCCGATGATGCCGTTGGACTTGGCTTCCACACTGGACGCCACCGCCGCACGCGATGCCGCACCACCGATGTGGAACGTACGCATGGTCAGCTGCGTGCCGGGCTCGCCGATGGACTGCGCGGCGATCACGCCCACGGCTTCGCCGAGGTTGATCAGGCCGCCGCGGCCCAGGTCGCGGCCGTAGCACTTGGCGCACAGGCCGTAGCGGGTTTCGCAGGTCAGCGCGGTACGCACCTTCACTTCGTCCACGCCTGCGGCTTCGAGCTCTTCGATCAGGTCTTCATCGAGCATCCGGCCCGGCTGCGCCAGCACGGCACGCGTTTCGGGGTGCAGCACTTCCTCGGCCGCGGTACGGCCCAGGATACGGTCGCGCAGGGACTCGATGACTTCACCGCCCTCGACGATGGCGCGCATCAGCGAACCATTCGAGGTGCCGCAGTCGTCCTCGGTCACCACCAGGTCCTGCGTCACGTCCACCAGGCGACGGGTCAGGTAGCCCGAGTTCGCGGTCTTCAGCGCCGTATCCGCCAGGCCCTTACGGGCACCGTGGGTGGAGATGAAGTACTGCAACACGTTCAGGCCTTCGCGGAAGTTCGCGGTGATAGGCGTCTCGATGATCGAGCCATCGGGCTTGGCCATCAGGCCGCGCATACCGGCCAGCTGACGGATCTGGGCCGCAGAGCCGCGGGCGCCGGAGTCGGCCATCATGTAGATGGCGTTGAACGATTCCTCGTTCACTTCCTTGCCGTTGCGGTCGATGGTCTTCTGGACCTTGAGCTGGTCCATCATCACCTTGGACACGTCGTCGCCGGCCTTGCCCCAGATGTCCACCACCTTGTTGTAGCGCTCGCCGGCCGTCACCAGACCGGAGACGTACTGCTGCTCGATCTCCTTCACCTCGGCTTCGGCGCGGGCCAGGATCTCGGCCTTTTGCGGCGGCACCAGCATGTCGTCGATCGCCACGGAAAAGCCCGCGTGCGTGGCCAGGCGGAAGCCGTTTTGCAGCAGCTTGTCCGCGAACACCACGGTGTCCTTCAGGCCGCACTTGCGGAACGACGCGTTGATGAGCTTGGAGATTTCCTTCTTCTTCAGCGCCTTGTTCAGGTTGCTGAAGGGCAGGCCCTTGGGCAGGATTTCCGACAGCAGCGCACGGCCCACGGTGGTGTCCACGAGCTTGGTCTCGGGCACGAACTCACCCGTGGCCTTGTCCTTGGTCCACTCGGTCAGGCGCACGCTGATCTTGGCGTGCAGCTCGGCCTCGCCCGCATCCAGCGCGCGCTGGACTTCGCCGGTGTCGGCGAACACCAGGCCTTCGCCCTTGCCGTTGATCTTCTCGCGGGTGGCGTGGTACAGGCCCAGCACCACGTCCTGCGAGGGCACGATGGAGGGCTCGCCCGAGGCCGGGAACAGCACGTTGTTGGACGCCAGCATCAGCGTGCGGGCTTCCAGCTGCGCTTCCACGGACAGCGGCACGTGCACGGCCATCTGGTCACCGTCGAAGTCGGCGTTGAACGCGGCGCAGACCAGCGGGTGCAGCTGGATGGCCTTGCCTTCGATCAGGATGGGCTCGAACGCCTGGATGCCCAGGCGGTGCAGCGTGGGCGCACGGTTGAGCATCACCGGGTGTTCCTTGATGACCTCTTCCAGGATGTCCCACACCACGGGCGTGCCGGCTTCCACTTCCTTCTTGGCGGCCTTGATGGTCGTGGCAATGCCCATGGCCTCCAGGCGCGAGAAGATGAAGGGCTTGAACAGCTCCAGGGCCATCAGCTTGGGCAGGCCGCACTGGTGCAGCTTGAGCGTCGGACCCACGGTGATCACGGAACGGCCCGAGTAGTCCACACGCTTGCCCAGCAGGTTTTGGCGGAAGCGGCCCGACTTGCCCTTGATCATGTCGGCCAGCGACTTCAGCGCGCGCTTGTTGGCGCCCGTCATCGCCTTGCCGCGGCGGCCATTGTCCAGCAGGCTGTCCACGGCTTCCTGCAGCATGCGCTTTTCGTTGCGCGCGATGATCTCGGGCGCCTTCAGCTCCAGCAGGCGGCGCAGGCGCGAGTTGCGGTTGATGACGCGGCGGTACAGGTCGTTCAGGTCCGACGTGGCGAAGCGGCCGCCGTCCAGCGGCACCAGCGGACGCAGGTCCGGCGGCAGCACGGGCAGCACTTCCAGGATCATCCACTCGGGCTTGATGCCGGACTTCTTGAAGGCCTCCAGCACCTTCAGGCGCTTGGCGTTCTTCTTGACCTTGACTTCGGAGCCCGTCAGGTCGCCGCGCAGCTTCTCGATCTCGATCTCGATGTCGATGCCTTCCAGCAGCTCCTTGATGCCCTCGGCGCCCATCTTGGCGACGAACTCGTCGCCGTATTCCTTGCGCTTGGCGTCGTAGTCGTCCTCGGACATGATGCCGAACTTCTTCAGCGGGGTCATGCCGGGGTCGGTGACCACGTAGGCTTCGAAGTACAGCACGCGTTCGATGTCGCGCAGCGTCATGTCCAGCACCAGGCCCAGGCGCGAAGGCAGCGACTTCAGGAACCAGATGTGGGCGCAGGGCGCGGCCAGGTCGATGTGTCCCATGCGCTCGCGGCGCACCTTGGTCTGCGTGACTTCAACGCCGCACTTTTCGCAGATCACGCCGCGGTGCTTCAGGCGCTTGTACTTGCCGCACAGGCATTCGTAGTCCTTGATGGGCCCGAAGATCTTGGCGCAGAAGAGGCCGTCGCGCTCGGGCTTGAACGTGCGGTAGTTGATGGTCTCGGGCTTCTTCACTTCGCCGAAAGACCACGAACGGATCTTCTCGGGCGAAGCCATGCCGATCTTGATGGCATCGAAATGCTCATCGGGCGTGAATTGCTTGAACAGGTCGAGTAGCGATTTCATGTGACTCTTTCCTTTTCACCTAAAAACATAGCTGCTGGCGCTTTCCACATAAGGATTTGCAAGACAAAACACCTGCAAACCCAGAGGGAGTGAGCGCCAGCCGCTCACTTTTTTAAAAACTCGATCCTGCTCAGGAACGTTCCAACTCGATGTCCAGGCCCAGCGAACGGATTTCCTTGACCAGCACGTTGAACGACTCCGGCATGCCGGCTTCGATCGCGTGTTCGCCCTTGACGATGTTCTCGTACACCTTGGTACGGCCCTGCACGTCGTCGGACTTCACCGTCAGCATTTCCTGCAGCACGTAGGCGGCGCCGTAGGCTTCCAGCGCCCACACTTCCATCTCACCGAAGCGCTGGCCACCGAACTGCGCCTTGCCGCCCAGCGGTTGCTGCGTGACGAGCGAGTACGGACCGGTCGAGCGGGCGTGCATCTTGTCGTCCACCAAGTGGTGCAGCTTCAGGTAGTGCATGTAGCCCACGGTCGTCGGGCGCTCGAAACGCTCGCCCGTGCGGCCGTCGTACAGGTACGCCTGCGTGCGCGTCTCGGTCAGACCCTTGGCCTGGGCGAGGTCGTCCGGGTAGGCCAACTTGAGCATGTCCTTGATTTCCTCTTCGGACGCGCCGTCGAACACGGGCGATGCGAAGGGAACGCCCGAGGTCAGCTCGCGCGCCATGGCCAGGATTTCGTCGTCGCTCAGCTGCGACAGGTCTTCCTTGCGGCCGCGCGAGTTGTAGATTTCTTCCAGGAACTTGCGCAGCTCAGCCGTCTTGGCCTCGCGCTGCAGCATGTCGCCGATGCGCTGGCCCATGCCCTTGCCGGCCCAGCCCAGGTGAACTTCCAGCACCTGGCCGATGTTCATGCGCGAAGGCACGCCCAGCGGGTTGAGCACGATGTCGGCGGGCGTGCCGTCGGCCATGTAAGGCATGTCCTCGACCGGAACGATCTTGGACACCACACCCTTGTTGCCGTGGCGGCCGGCCATCTTGTCGCCAGGCTGCAGACGGCGCTTGACGGCCAGGTACACCTTGACCATCTTCAGCACGCCCGCGGGCAGTTCGTCGCCTTGGGTGAGCTTCTTGCGCTTTTCTTCAAAGGCCAGGTCGAAGCTGTGGCGGGTCTGCTCCAGCGCGTTCTTGATGGACTCCAGCTGCGTGGCGACCTCTTCCTCGGCGGGGCGGATGTCGAACCAGTGGAACTTCTCCACCGAGGCCAGGTAGGCCTTGTCGATCTTCGTACCCTTGGCGAGTTTTTGCGGGCCGCCATTGGCCACGCGGCCGGTCAGCAGCTTCTCGATACGGTCGAACGCGTCGGCCTCCACGATGCGCAGCTGGTCGTTCAGGTCCAGGCGGAAGCGCTTGAGTTCATCGTCGATGATCTGCTGGGCACGCTTGTCGCGCTGGATGCCTTCACGGGTGAACACCTGCACGTCGATCACCGTGCCCTGCGAGCCCTGGTCCACGCGCAGCGAGGTGTCCTTCACATCGGACGCCTTCTCGCCGAAGATGGCGCGCAGCAGTTTCTCTTCAGGCGTGAGGGTGGTTTCGCCCTTGGGCGTGACCTTGCCGACCAGCGTGTCGCCGGGCTGCACTTCGGCGCCCACGTAGATGATGCCGGACTCGTCCAGACGGTTCAGCTGCTGCTCGGACAGGTTCGGGATGTCGCGAGTGATTTCTTCCGCGCCCAGCTTGGTGTCGCGGGCCATCACCACCAACTCCTCGATGTGGATCGAGGTGTAGCGGTCTTCGGCCACCACGCGCTCGCTGATCAGGATCGAGTCCTCGAAGTTGTAGCCGTTCCAGGGCATGAACGCGATCAGCATGTTCTGGCCGATGGCGATCTCGCCCAGGTCGGTCGAAGCGCCGTCGGCAATCACGTCACCCTTGGCCAGCTTGTCGCCCTTCTTGACGATGGGGCGCTGGTGGATGTTCGTGTTCTGGTTGGAGCGCTGGTACTTGATGAGGTTGTAGATGTCCACGCCGACTTCACCGGCCACGGCTTCGTCGTCGTTCACACGCACCACGATACGGGTGGCGTCCACATAGTCCACCACACCGCCACGGTTGGCCGTCACCACGGTGCCGGAGTCCACGGCCGCCACGCGCTCGATACCCGTGCCCACCATGGGCTTCTCGGGACGCAGCACGGGCACGGCCTGGCGCGACATGTTGGCGCCCATCAGCGCGCGGTTCGCGTCGTCGTGCTCCAGGAACGGAACGAGCGAAGCCGCCACCGACACGATCTGTGCAGGCGACACGTCCATGTACTGCACACGGTCGGCGGACACCAGGGTCGATTCACCCTTTTCGCGGGCCGACACCAGGTCGCCCGTCAGACGCCCTTCGGCATCCAGCGTGGCGTTGGCCTGGGCGATGATGTACTTGCCTTCCTCAATGGCCGACAGGTAGTCGATTTCCATCGTGACCTTGCCGTCCACCACGCGGCGGTAGGGGGTCTCGATGAAGCCGTACTCGTTCAGGCGCGCGTACAGGGCCAGCGAGTTGATCAGACCGATGTTCGGACCTTCAGGCGTCTCGATCGGGCATACGCGGCCGTAGTGGGTCACGTGCACGTCGCGCACCTCGAAGCCGGCGCGCTCGCGGGTCAGACCGCCCGGGCCCAGGGCCGAAACACGGCGCTTGTGCGTGATCTCGGCCAGCGGGTTGGTCTGGTCCATGAACTGCGACAGCTGGGACGCACCGAAGAACTCCTTGAGCGCCGCGGAAATCGGCTTGGAGTTGATCAGGTCGTGGGGCATCAGCGGCTCTTGCTCGGCCTGGCCCAGGCGTTCCTTCACGGCCTTTTCGATACGTGCCAGGCCCGTGCGGTACTGGTTTTCGGCCAGCTCGCCCACGCAGCGCACGCGGCGGTTGCCCAGGTGGTCAATGTCGTCCACCTCGCCCTTGCCGTTGCGCAGGTCCACCAGGATCTTGACCACGGCCAGGATGTCGTCGTTGGACAGCACCATCGGGCCGGTGGCTTCATCGCGGCCGATCTTGGCGTTGAACTTCATGCGGCCCACGCGCGACAGGTCGTACGTGTCGGGGTTGTAGAACAGGCGCTGGAACAGGGCCTGCACGGCATCCTCGGTCGGCGGCTCGCCGGGGCGCATCATGCGGTAGATGGCCACGCGCGCGGCGAATTCATCCACGGTTTCGTCGATGCGCAGCGTCTGCGAAATGTAGGCGCCCTGGTCGAGTTCGTTGGTGTAGATGACCTGCAGGTCCTGCACGCCAGCAGCGCGCAGCTTCTTGAGCAACGCCTCGGTCAGCTCTTCGTTGGCCTTGGCCAGGATCTCGCCGGTGTCGCCGTCCACGATGTTGCGGGCCACCACGCGGCCGATGAGGAAGTCCTCAGGCACGCTGATGTGCGTGGTGCCGGACTGCTCCAGCTCACGCGTGTGGCGCGCCGTCACGCGCTTGTCCTTGGCCACAATCACCTTGCCGGCCTTGTCGGTGATGTCGAAGCGCGCCACCTCGCCACGCAGGCGCTCGGGCACGAACTCCAGCTGAGCGCCGCTGTCCATCAGGCGGAAGTTGTCGTTGACGAAGAAGTTCGCCAGGATGGACTCGGGGTTCAGGCCGATGGCCTTGAGCAGGATCGTGACCGGCATCTTGCGGCGACGGTCCACGCGGAAGTACAGGATGTCCTTCGGATCGAATTCGAAGTCCAGCCAGGAGCCGCGGTAGGGGATGATGCGCGCAGAGAACAGCAACTTGCCCGAGCTGTGGGTCTTGCCCTTGTCGTGCTCGAAGAACACGCCGGGCGAGCGGTGCAGCTGGGAGACGATCACGCGCTCGGTGCCGTTGATGATGAAGGAGCCCTTGTCAGTCATCAGGGGCACTTCGCCCATGTAGACCTCCTGCTCCTTCACTTCCTTGACCACCTTGGACTGCGAGGTCGAGGACTCGCGGTCGTAGATGATCAACTGCACCTTGGCACGCACGGCCGATGCAAAAGTCAAGCCGCGGGTCTGGCATTCGCGCACGTCGAACGCCGGCTTGGCCAGGTTGTATTCAACGAACTTCATCTCCACGAAGCCGTTGTGGGAAACGATGGGAAACGCGGAGTTGAATGCGGCCTGCAGGCCTTCGTTGCTGCGTTTTTGCGGGGCCGTGTCGGCCTGCAGGAACGCGGTATAGGCATCCCGCTGCATCTGCAGCAGGTACGGGACCTTGAGCACACTGTCGCGGCTACCGAAGCTCTTGCGAATGCGCTTGCGTTCGGTATAACTGTACGTGGATGTTTGGGCCATGAGATCTCCGGGCAAGGACATGGAATGGGATCTTCGACGACTGCCCTGCAAGGCGGCCACCTTGCAGGCTTGGCGGTTGGCCACTACCAACCATGGCGGACGGCGATGCGTTGCACATCGCCCGAACCAAGGCGTCTTCTGCTGTCGGATGGTTCAGAAGACACTAGAAAACAGTCCACGGGGGCCGCTTTCTGGTGCGCTCTAAAGTGCGTTCCATAAGCACCAAAGGCTGGAGGCCTTTTGCAAGACCCCCAGCCCAGGAGACAAGGTCGATTACTTGAGTTCGGCCTTGGCGCCGGCTTCCACCAGCTTCTTGACGGCAGCTTCGGCGTCAGCCTTGGCAATGCCTTCCTTGACGTTCTTGGGAGCGCCGTCCACCAAGTCCTTGGCTTCCTTGAGGCCCAGACCGGTGATTTCGCGCACTGCCTTGATGACCGCCACCTTGTTGGCGCCGGCGTCAGCCAGCACCACGTTGAATTCGGTCTTTTCTTCAGCAGCGGCAGCACCGCCGCCGGCAGCGCCGCCAGCAGCGGGAGCAGCCATAGCGGCAGCGCTCACGCCGAACTTCTCTTCAATGGCCTTCACCAGGTCATTGAGTTCCAGGACCGTCATGCTGTCCAGCGCGGTCAAGAATGCGTCTTTATCGAATGCCATTTTGATTTCCTAACAATTGGTTGAGAGGGGGGACGATTGCCACGCTGCCTCAGGCAGCAGCAGGCTCGCCTTCGCCTTTTTTGGCCGCCAGGGCACCCAGCACCACGGCGGTGCGGGAGATCGGCGACATCAGCAAGCCACACAGCTGGGCCAGTAGCACTTCCTTGGTAGGAATGTTGGCCAGCTGCTTCACGCCGTTCACGTCCAGGGCCTTGCCCGCGAAAGCGCCGCCGCGAATCACCAGCTTGTCGTTGGTTTTCGCGAAATCGGCCACCACCTTGGCGGCGGCCACAGCGTCTTCGGAGAAGCCATAGATCAGAGGACCGGTCATCTGGTCGGCCACCACGTCAAACTGGCTGCCAGCCACAGCACGGCGGGCCAGGGTGTTCTTCAGAACACTCAGGCTCACACCCTTGCTGCGAGCTTCCACGCGCAGTTTGGTCATGTCGGCCACCGTGATGCCACGGTATTCCGCGATCACGAGCGTTTGAGCTTTAGCGGCGAGGCTGGTCACTTCATTGATGACCGCTTCTTTCTCACTGCGATTAAGACTCAAGGTCTACTCCTTCATATGCGCACTTCGAACAAGCCTCCGTGCGCGCTCTTGTTGCAGCGACCAACTGTTTTGGAACATGCATTCCATCTGCAGCGGGATCGCCATCTGCGTTGGCCTCCAAAGGTTTAAGTGCACCTTGCACACCAACGGTCTTGGATGGCCTGCCAGCCCTCAAAGGAGCTGTCAGCCCACCACATCAGACCTGCCGCCCTCATGGGCACCAGGCCTGAAGATTTCGCAATTACGCTGCGATGGTCTGCGTATCCACGCGGACGCCGACGCCCATCGTGGACGACACGGCTACCTTGCGCAGGTACACGCCCTTGCTGGTCGCAGGCTTGGCCTTGTTCAGCGCTTCGATCAGAGCTGCCAGGTTGCCCTGCAACTTGTCGTTGTCGAACGACCGACGGCCAATGGTGCTGTGCACGATACCGGCCTTGTCGACACGGAACTGCACCTGACCCGCCTTGGCGTTCTTCACGGCCGTCGCCACATCCGGCGTCACCGTGCCTACCTTGGGGTTCGGCATCAGACCGCGGGGGCCCAGGATCTGGCCCAGCGTACCCACGACGCGCATGGCATCGGGAGCAGCGATCACCACGTCGAACGGCATATCTCCAGCCTTGACCTGAGCGGCCAGGTCGTCCATGCCCACGATGTCGGCACCTGCGGCCTTGGCTTCTTCTGCCTTGGCGCCTTGGGCGAACACGGCAACGCGCGTCGTTTTGCCCGTGCCATTCGGCAGCACCACGGCACCACGCACCACTTGGTCCGACTTCTTGGCATCCACGCCGAGTTGCACAGCAACATCGATGGATTCGTCGAACTTAGCAGTAGCGGCTTCCTTCACCAGAGCCACCGCCTCAGCGAAAGCGTACAGCTTGGTAGAGTCCACCTTGCCCTGCAGGGCCTTTTGCTTCTTGGTCAGCTTTGCCATTTACAGACCCTCCACCGTCACGCCCATCGAGCGAGCAGAACCAGCCAGCGTGCGCACTGCCGCGTCAACGCTAGCAGCATTCATGTCCTTGAGCTTGGTCTTGGCGATCTCTTCGAGCTGTGCACGGGTGATCTTGCCCACCTTGGTGCTCAAGGCATTGGAGGAGCCCTTGTCCAGCTTGATCGCCTTCTTGATCAGCACCGTTGCGGGCGGCGTCTTGATGACGAAAGTAAAGCTCTTGTCTGCAAAAGCCGTGATCACCACGGGCAGCGGCAGACCAGGCTCGACACCTTGGGTCTGCGCGTTGAACGCCTTGCAGAACTCCATGATGTTGAGACCGCGTTGGCCCAGCGCGGGACCAATCGGAGGGGAGGGATTGGCCTTACCAGCTGGCACTTGCAGCTTGATGAAGCCGACGATTTTTTTCGCCATGTTTGCTCCTTGCGGGTATTAACGCCTGATCGTTCACCAGGCTCCCCGGGGTTACCGACTCTCTTCTCTCATCGCACCGAGTCGAAAAGCGCGAATACTTCACTGACGCTCAGGTCTTTTCGACTTGGGCAAATTCCAGTTCCACCGGGGTGGAGCGGCCAAAGATCATCACAGAAACGCGCAAGCGGTTCTTCTCGTAATTCACTTCTTCTACGGAGCCGTTGAAATCGGTGAACGGACCTTCCTTGACCCGCACCAACTCGCCCACCATGAATTCGATCTTGTGGCGCGGCTTGTCCGTTCCCTGCTGCATCTGGCTGACAATCTTCTGCACCTCTTCTTCGGAAATAGGCGCAGGGCGGTTCTTCACCCCGCCCACGAATCCTGTCACTTTGCTGGTGTGCTTCACCAAATGCCAGGTGTCATCGTCCATCACCATTTCGACGAACACATAACCAGGGAAAAGGCGACGCTCGGTAGTCTTACGCTGGCCATTCTTCATTTCCACCACTTCTTCAGTGGGCACCAGAATGCGGCCGAACTTTTGCTGCATACCGGCGCGCGCAATGCGTTCCTGGATGTTGCGCTCCACCGCCTTCTCCATACCAGAATAGGCATGAACGATGTACCAGCGCAGATCTGGATTCACCGCAACATCCACCGGAGGCTGCACACCATTCGTGTCCACGGCATCCACCATCACTTCCTCCAGCCCAAGATCAAGTCGTACAGAACCCATTCCAAGGTCTTGTCCGTGAACCAAAGGAACAGCGCCATCACCACCACAAAAGCGAACACATAGCCCGTCATTTGCAGCGTTTCCTTGCGCGTGGGCCAGACAACCTTCTTGACCTCACGCCACGCATCGCTTGCAAACCCGACGAACTGGCGTCCATGCTCGGAAACGAGAAAAACCGCCACAGCCAGCACTAGCCCCAACAGCAACACACCCCATTGAATCAGGGGCCCTTGCTTACCCAGCAAATAGAAACCGGCAATGGACGCAAGAACAATCGCCACTGCCGCGAACAACTTTGCCTTGTCCGCACCAGTCGTGACCGTCTCAACCTGGGATGTGGCCATAGATGAATTCGCCTATTTGATCGCGCCTTACAAGACGCCGAAGCCCGCCAGGGGCTGGCGGGCTTGTTTTATTACCACCCTGAAGTGGCAGGGGCAGTAGGAATCGAACCTACAACCTTCGGTTTTGGAGACCGACGCTCTGCCAATTGAGCTATACCCCTTCGATCCCCACTAGATTACGCAATGATCTTGGCAACGACGCCGGCGCCCACGGTACGGCCGCCTTCGCGGATAGCGAAGCGCAGGCCTTCTTCCATGGCGATGGGGTTGATCAGCTTCACGGTGATCGACACGTTGTCGCCGGGCATCACCATTTCCTTGTCGGCCGGCAGTTCGATGGAGCCGGTCACGTCGGTGGTGCGGAAGTAGAACTGGGGACGGTAGTTGTTGAAGAAGGGCGTGTGACGGCCGCCTTCGTCCTTGCTCAGCACGTACACCTCAGCCGTGAAGTGGGTGTGGGGCTTGATGGAGCCGGGCTTGCACAGCACTTGGCCGCGCTCGACGTCTTCGCGCTTGGTGCCGCGCAGCAGCAGGCCCACGTTGTCGCCAGCCTGGCCCTGGTCCAGCAGCTTGCGGAACATTTCCACGCCGGTGACGGTGGTCTTTTGCGTGTCGCGGATACCGACGATTTCGATTTCTTCGCCGACCTTGATGATGCCGCGCTCGATGCGGCCGGTCACCACGGTGCCGCGGCCGGAGATGGAGAACACGTCTTCCACGGGCATCAGGAAGGCGCCGTCCACGGCGCGCTCAGGCGTGGGGATGTAGGTGTCCAGGGCTTCGGCCAGGCGCAGGATGGCGGGTTCGCCCTTGTCGGACTGGTCACCTTCCAGGGCCAGCTTGGCGGAGCCGCGGATGATGGGGGTGTCGTCGCCGGGGAAGTCGTACTTGTCCAGCAGCTCGCGCACTTCCATTTCGACCAGCTCAAGCAGTTCCTCGTCGTCGACCATGTCGCACTTGTTCAGGAACACGATGATGTAGGGCACGCCCACCTGACGGGCCAGCAGGATGTGCTCGCGCGTCTGGGGCATCGGGCCGTCAGCGGCCGAGCACACCAGGATGGCGCCGTCCATCTGAGCGGCGCCGGTGATCATGTTCTTGACGTAGTCGGCGTGGCCGGGGCAGTCGACGTGGGCGTAGTGGCGGGTGGCCGTTTCGTATTCCACGTGCGAGGTGTTGATCGTGATGCCGCGCGCCTTTTCTTCAGGGGCGTTGTCGATCTGGTCGTAGCCCTTGGCTTCGCCGCCGAACTTCTTGGACAGCACCGTGGCGATGGCCGCCGTCAGCGTCGTCTTGCCATGGTCCACGTGACCGATCGTGCCCACGTTCACGTGGGGCTTGGTACGTTCAAACTTACCTTTTGCCAT